>NZ_JABXEO010000011.1:0-146634 GCF_013372585.1 Myxococcus sp. AM010 | reverse complement strand
CACAAGGCTATTCGTCGGCAGCGTCAGATGTGTGTAAGAGACTGTCCCAGCAGCGCGCCGCCCCGGACCTGTCCAGCGTGGAGGCCGTCACCGACTTCCTGCGCACCGTGGGCGGCGCGCTGCTGGGAGCCGCGGGCGCGCTGCGCCGGGCGAGCCCCGAGGACCCGCTCGCCTACCGCCTCAACCGCATGGGCCTGTGGCTGCACCTGACCCAGCCGCCCGCCGCGGATGGCAATGGCCGCACCCTGATTCACCCGCTGCCGGACCTGCTGCGCACCAAGCTGGAGACCCTGGAGCAGAACCAGCGCTGGGGTGAGTTGCTGGACGAGTCCGAGTCCGCCCTGGCCCGCCACCGCTTCGCCCTGACGCTCCACCGGTACAGCGCCACCGCCATGGAGGGCCTGGGCGCCTCGTACGCCGGGGCTCGCACCGCGCTGGTGCAGGAGCTGGCCATCCAGCTCCGCAGGATGACCGGCGTGGAGACGCTCCTCTCCACCCTGGGCACCCCGCTCACGGACGACGCCACCCAGGCCTGGCTGCGCGGCCACGTCCTCCGCGCGAGCGCGCCCACGCCCGCCCCTTCCTCCGCGGCGTCGGTGTCCACGGCCCTGGCCCTGGGGCCCCTGACGCTGGGCCCGACTGTCCATGCCGACAGCGCGGCGTTGGAAGCCGAAGCCCGCACGTTGGTGGAGGAGGGCCGCGTTCACGAAGCCGTCATCCGGCTGCAGGCCGCCGTCACCGCCGCCAGCACCGGACGCGCCCGCTTCATCTCCCGCCTGGAGCTGGCGCGGCTGTGTGCCAATGCGGGCCAGCTGCCGCTCGCGCGCGCCGTCTATGATGCGCTGGACGAAGAGGTCTCCGCCCACGCGCTCGACACCTGGGAGCCGGCGCTCGCCGCCGCGTGTCTGGAGGGGTGGCTGCAAACCCGAACCGACGTGGAAAAGGCGTCTGGACCTGTGGCAGTGAAATTTCGAAACCGGTATCGTCGTCTAGCGTTGCTGGACTCTTCCGCCACGCTGCGCGTCGGCGCGTGAAGGACACCCGTCGTACCGCGGCGAAGCGCTCCCTCATGCGACGCCCGCGTCTTCTACGCAGTTTTCAAGGAGAAAGCCGCAGATGAGCAAAGAGAGTTCCGTCGCCCCTACCGAGCGCGTCAATATCGTCTACAAGCCCGCCACCGGCAACGCGCAGGAGCAGGTGGAGCTGCCGCTGAAGGTGCTGATGCTGGGGGACTTCACGGGCCAGGAAGACGCCCGCCCGCTGGAGCAGCGCGCGCCCATCAACGTGGACAAGGCCAACTTCAACGAAGTCATGGCCCAGCAGAACCTCAAGGTCACGCTGACCGCCGCCGACAAGCTCTCAGCCGACCCGGGCGCCACGATGAACGTGTCGCTCCAGTTCAAGAACCTGAATGACTTCTCGCCCGAGAGCGTCGTCAACCAGGTGCCGGAGCTGAAGAAGCTGCTGGAGTTGCGCAGCGCGCTCAACGCCCTCAAGGGTCCCCTGGGCAACCTGCCGGCGTTCCGCAAGAAGCTCCAGGCCATGCTCGCCGACGAAGACGGACGCAAGGCACTCATCAAGGAACTGGGTCTGACCGAAGAGACCAAGTAGCCCTTTCAGGGGGAACCGAATCACCATGGCCAACGAGACCCAGACCCAGAACTCCACGGGCGTCGCCACTGACGCCTCGCTGTCCCTGCTCGACGAAATCCTGTCCGAGGCCAAGCTCAAGCCGAAGGACGAGGGTTACGACGTCGCCAAGCGCGGCGTGCAGGCCTTCATCACCGAGATGCTGGCGCCCAACCGCTCCGAGGAGCGCGTGGACAAGGCGCTCGTCGACGCGATGATCGCCGAAATCGACAAGCGCCTGTCCTCCCAGGTCAACGAAATCCTCCACGCGACGGAGTTCCAGAAGCTGGAGTCCTCGTGGCGCTCGTTGAAGTTCATGGTGGACCGCACCGACTTCCGCGAGAACACCCGCGTGGAGATGCTCAACGCCTCCAAGGAAGACCTGCAGAAGGACTTCGAGGACGCGCCCGAGGTCACCAAGAGCGGCCTGTACAAGCTGGTGTACTCCAACGAGTACGGCGTCTTCGGCGGCAAGCCCTACGGCATCATCTCCGCCAACTACGACTTCAACGTGGGCCCGCAGGACATGGAGCTGCTTCGCAAGTGCGCCTCCGTGGCCGCCATGGCGCACGCGCCCTTCATCGGCAACGCCGCGCCGGAGGTGTTCGGCGAGGAGAGCTTCCTCAAGCTGCCTGACTTGAAGGACCTCAAGTCGCTCTTCGAGGGGCCGCAGTACGCCCGGTGGCACTCGTTCCGCGAGAGCGAGGACGCGCGCTACGTGGGCCTGGCGCTGCCGCGCTTCCTGCTGCGCCTGCCCTACGGTGAGAAGACGGTGCCGGTGAAGGCCTTCAACTTCACCGAGGACGTCGTGGGCCACCACGAGCGCTACCTGTGGGGTCACGCCTCCGTGGCGCTGACCAGCCGCGTGGCGGACTCGTTCGCCAAGTTCCGCTGGAGCCCGAACATCATCGGCCCCCAGTCCGGCGGCGCGGTGGAGAACCTGCCGCTGCACCAGTACGAGGCCATGGGGGAAATCCAGACCAAGATTCCCACCGAGGTCATGCTCACCGAGCGGCGCGAGTTCGAGCTCTCCGAGGAGGGCTTCATCGGCCTCGTCTTCCGCAAGGACTCCGACAACGCGGCCTTCTTCAGCGCCAACTCCACGCAGAAGCCCCGGTTCTTCGGCAACACCCCGGAGGGCAAGGCGGCGGAGACCAACTACCGCCTGGGCACGCAGCTTCCCTACATGTTCATCATGACCCGCCTGGCGCACTACATCAAAGTGCTCCAGCGCGAGCAGATTGGAAGCTGGAAGGAGAAGTCGGACCTGGAGCGCGAGCTCAATCACTGGCTCAGCCAGTACATCTCCGACATGGACGACCCGGCGCCCGCCGTGCGCTCGCGCCGCCCCCTGCGCGCCGCGCGCGTGGTGGTGGAGGACGTGGACGGTCAGCCGGGCTGGTACCGTTGCGGCCTGCAGGTTCGCCCCCACTTCAAGTACATGGGTGCGTCGTTCACCTTGTCCCTCGTGGGCAAGTTGGACAAGGAGTAGAGCCCGTTTCACCCAGCGTCGGTCATTTCAGCTAGTTTAGGGGCTCCAACAAGCCCAGGCTCAAGGTGAGCCTGGGTCCACCAGCGCGCGGACGCGCGCAAAGCGACGAGGTTGAAGTCATGGCTGAATCAGTACACCTGTACCTGAAGGCGAACGGCAGCGACATCAAGGGCGACAGCACGCAGACCAGCCTGGGCCGCGCGGACTCCATCGAGTGCGTCGCGTACAGCCAGAAGGTCTTCACCGCTCGCGAGGCCGGCTCCGGTCTGGCGACGGGCCGCCGCCAGTACGAGGGCATCGAAATCACCAAGCGCATCGACAAGGCGTCGCCGCTGCTGATGAAGGCCCTCTGCGAGAACCAGGTCATCGACGCGACCTTCAAGTTCTTCCGTCCGAACCCGACGGGCGACGGCACCACCGAGCAGTTCTACACGGTGTCCGTCAAGAAGGCCCGCATCAACGCCATCCAGCAGACGGTGCCGAACTCCTTCGTGCCGGCGAGCACCAACCTGCCCCCGATGGAGACCCTCCAGCTGGTGTTCCACACCATCAACTGGACCATCACCCAGGGCGGCGTCACGCACGAGGACACCTGGGACACCCAGCGTTGATGTTCCGTCCCTCCACCGGCCGTCCGTGCAGTGGGCTACGCGGGCGGCCGGGGGTTGGGGTACTCGCGCTGTTGAAGGAATTCCATGGGCTCACGAGGCTTGTTGTCGCGCATCGCTGAAGGCAACGGCACGCTCGCCCCGCCTGGTGACGTCGTTGAATCCATCGCCGAGCACCTGCGCAACCTCCTCAACACGCGCAAGGGAGAGTCCGTGGCCTCACCGGGCTACGGCATCCTGGACCTGAACGACATCGTCCATTCCTACCCGTCGGCGATACCGCGGATGACGCAGTCCATCCGGCAGGCCATCCAGGACTTCGAACCGCGCCTGAAGAGCGTGGTGGTGCACTACTCCGCGGACCCGGTGGACCCGACGGCGCTGCGCTTCGACATCACCGCCCAGTTGGCCACGCAAAATCGGCGAGGCATGGTGCGGTTCCATACCCAGGTGCACCCGGGCGGGCGCGTGGACCTGTGGTGAGCCGGGTGAATCCAGGGGCGCGTGGCGGAGGGCGAGGATGTTCAGCAAGTATTACCTGAGCGAGCTGTCGTACCTGCGGGAGATGGGACGGGCCTTCGGGCTGGCCAACCCCTCTGTCGCGGGCCTGCTGGTGGAGCGCGGCGCGGACCCGGACGTGGAGCGGCTGCTGGAGGGCTTCGCGTTCCTCGCGGCCCGCATCCGCGAGCGCGTGGATGACGACGTGCCGGAGCTGGTGCACGGGCTCACCGAGCTGCTGCTGCCGCACTACCTGCGCCCGCTGCCGGCCTCCACCATCGTCGAGTTCACCCCGCACCTGCGCGCGCTGCGCGGCCGCTCGCGGCTGGCCGCCGGGGCGGAGGTGGCGTCCCAGCCAATTGACGGCACCAGCTGCGTCTTCCGCACCACCACGGACGTGGACCTGCTGCCGGTGCAGCTCACCGACGCGCTCCTGGACCGCTCGTCCATCACCGCGCCGGTGCTGCGGCTCTATTTCCAGACGACGGAGCAGGGCCGCGCGGAGGTGTTCCGCGAGCAGGGCCTGCGCCTGTTCATCCACGCCGACCTGTCCGCCGCGTCGGTGGTGCTGCTGTGGCTCTTGCGCTACTGCCGCCAGGTGCGCGTGCGCGGCGCGTCTGGCCAGGGAGATGGCCTCAAGCTGCCGGTGAACGCCATCCAACCGGTGGGCTTCCACCGGGACTTCAAGCTGCTGCCCTGGCCCCGCGCCAGCGAGGGCTACCGGCACCTCCAGGAGTACCTGACGCTGCCGGAGAAGTTCCTCTTCTTCGAGGTGCGCGGGCTGGACGCCGCCGCCGGGCTGAAGGAGGACCGCTTCGAGCTCGCCTTCCACCTGGAGCGGCCGCCGCCCCTGGATGCGCGCATCCACCGGGAGATGTTCCGGCTGCATTGCGCCCCCGCGGTGAACCTCTTCAGCGTGCCGGCGGACCCCATCCTCCACCGCACGCTGGACCGGGAGCACCTGCTGCGCGCGTCCGACCTGCCCCCCAACCACGCCGAGGTGTACTCGGTGGACACGGTGACGGGCCTGAAGGCCGGGCGCAACGAGCGGCGCGTCTACCGGCCCTTCCACGAGTTCACCCACACCGCGGGCGGGGACGCCGAGCAGTCCTTCTACCGGCTGCGCCGGGCGCCTTCGCCGCTGGACGAAGGCATCGACACGTACATCACCCTGGAGACGCCGCGGAACGTCGCGCCGGAGGTCACCGCCGAGGAGGCGCTGTCCATGGACCTGACGTGCACCAACCGCTCGCTGCCCTCGCGGCTGCAGGTGGGTGACTTGACGGCCTCCACGTCCGCCAGTCCCACGCAGGCGAAGTTCCGGAACATCTCCCCGGTGAGCCGGCCCGCGCGCGCGCCGCTGGGCAGCGAGCTGCACTGGCGGCTGCTGTCGCACCTGGCCGTCAACCAGCACTCGCTGGCGGACGCGGCCGCGCTGCGGCGGCTGATGGACCTGTACAACTTCCATTCGCTCACCGACAACCTGGCGGCGCGCGCCAGCCGCCTGCGCATCAACGCCATCCGCGCGGTGGAGACGAAGCCGGTGACGCGCTTCCTGGAGGGCGCGCCCCTGCGCGGCCACCGCACGCGGGTGGACCTGGACGAAGAGAACTTCATGGGCGTGGGAGACTCGTTCCTCTTCGGCTGCGTGCTGGAGGAGCTGCTCGCCTCCCACGTCACCATCAACTCCTTCAACGAGCTGAGCATCCGGCTTCACCCCTCGCAGACGGAGTTCGCGTGGCTTCCGAGGAACGGCTCCCAGACGCTTTTGTAGAGACGGCCCAGAAGCTGGCCGAGCTGGCGCCCCGGGTGGGCTTCTTCCCCCTGGTGGCGTTCCTGGAGCGGCTGACGTCAGAGGCCACCCGCGTGGGCGGCGCGGGGCCCGTCAACGAGGAGATGATTCGCTTCCGGCACGACCCGTCCCTGGGGTTCCCCTCGGGCGACGTGGCGTCCGTGACGCTGCACCAGGTGCCGGTGCGGGCGGAGGACCCGTATTCGAAGCGTCCGCTCTTCGAGGTGGTGACGCGCTTCCTGGGCCTGACGGGCGCGGTGAGCCCCCTGCCCCACTACCTGGCCGAGGAAGTCGCGCAGGAGGACCCGGACCACCCGGTGCGGCGGGAGTTCCTGGACCTCTTCCACCACCGGCTGCTGTCGCTGCTGTACCGCATCGAGTCGAAGTACCGCGTCACCAGCGAGACGGACACGTCCTTCTCGGACCAGTGGTCCCGGCGCCTGCTGGCGCTGGGCGGGTTCGACACCTACGAGAAGCCCCTGGAGGGCACGCTGCCGACGTGGCGCCTGCTGCGCATCGCCCCGCTGCTGGCCAGCCGGGCGAGGACGTCCGAGCAGCTGGAGGTCGCGCTCGAGGACGTGCTGGGCGACGACCTGGAGGGCGCGCGGGTGGCGGTGCGCCAGTTCGTGGGCCGCTGGGTGGACATCGACGCGCGGGCGCGGCTGGGCCACTCCAACCACCAGCTGGGGCGCAACATGCTGCTGGGCGGCAAGGCCTTCGACCGGACGGGGAAGATTCAAATCCACATCCGGCCGCTGCCCCCGCGCGCCTACAAGCGGCTGATGCAGGAAGGGGACCTGCTACCGCTGGTGCGCGAGGTGGTGTCCCTCTTCGTGAGGGACCCCCTGGAGTACGATTTGGAGCTGGGGCTCACCGAAGGGGTGCAGCACCAGTTCCGGCTCTCCAGCCGGGAGCCGAGCCAGCTCGGGCGGGACACCTGGCTGGGCCTGAGTCAGCAGACGCAGATGAGTGTCCCCGTGGTGAAATGAGTCGTTAGAGCAGGCGGGCGCGAGGCGCGGGGATTTACGTCGCCAGGGGGCGCCCGATATACCGTCCACCACCGCTGTCATTCTTGGGGGCTCCCATTCGCGTCGATCCGAAAGCGCTTGTCCGTCGCCTGACGCCCACGTCTACCCGTCTGCTCGAGGCCGCCGTGGCCCGAGCCAGCGCGGGACGGTTCTATGAAATCGTCCCGGAGCACATGCTGGTGCAGATGTTGGAGCCGGAGGATTCCGACGTCGCGCGCATCCTCCAGCAGTTCGGCGTGGACCGCCGGCACCTGCTGGCCAGCATGGAGCGCGCCCTCCAGGGCCTGCGCGCGGGCAGCTCCGGCCGGCCCGTCTTCTCCGAGACGCTGTTCCAGTGGTTCGAGGAAGCGTGGCTCCTGGCCTCCGTGGAGCAGGGCGCCACGCGGCTGCGCTCGGGCCTGCTGTTCGCCCAGTTCGTCAGCCGGCGCGCGCGCTACACCGCGGAGCTGTTCCCCGAGCTGGACGCCATCAGCCGCGATGAGCTGATGAGCTCGCTGGACGTGGTGCTGCGGCCCTCGCCCGAGAATGTCGAGGTCGCCTCCGCGGATGCCGCGGCCAGTGGCGCCGCGGGTGGCGCGGCCGGCGGCGCGGGTGGCCGTGGAGATGAGGCCCTCAAGCGCTTCGCCACGTCCTTCACGGGCCGGGTGCGCGAGGGGAAGATTGACCCCATCTTCGGCCGGCACCGCGAAATCCGGCAGATGGTGGACATCCTCTCCCGCCGCCGGAAGAACAACCCCATCCTGGTGGGCGAGCCCGGCGTGGGCAAGACGGCGCTGGTGGAGGGCCTGGCCTGGGCCATTGTCCGGGGCGAGGTGCCCGACGCGCTGAAGAGCGTGGAGCTGCTGGGGCTGGACCTGGGCCTGCTCCAGGCGGGCGCGGGCGTGCGCGGCGAGTTCGAGAACCGCCTCAAGGCCGTCATCTCCGAGGTGAAGGCCTCCCCCACCCCCATCATCCTGTTCATCGACGAGGCGCACACCATCATCGGCGCGGGCGGCTCGCAGGGCGGCACGGACGCGTCCAACCTGCTCAAGCCGGCGCTGGCGCGCGGAGAGCTGCGCACGCTCGCGGCCACCACCTGGGCCGAGTACAAGAAGTACTTCGAGAAGGACGCCGCGCTGGAGCGGCGCTTCCAGCCGGTGAAGGTGGAGGAGCCCAGCGAGGAGGACGCGGAGCTGATGCTGCGCGGCCTGCGCCCCACGTACGAAGCGGCCCACGGCGTCATCATCCGCGACGAGGCCGTCACCGCCGCGGTGCGCCTGTCCAGCCGGTACATCTCCGGCCGGCAGCTCCCGGACAAGGCGGTGGACCTGCTGGACACGTCCGCGGCCCGCGTGAAGATTGAGCTGTCCACCCGGCCCGAGGAGCTGGTGCAGCTGGACCAGGAGATCGCCGCGCTGGAGCGCGAGCGCGACACGCGCAAGCGCGACCTCGCCGAGGGCACGGGCGGCCCGGACGAGCAGACGTCCCTGGAGGCCGCCGAGGCGAAGCTGAGCGCCACGGTGGATGCCCGCGCCGCGCTGCACGCGCGCTGGGAGACCGAGCGCACGGCCGTCGCGGCGCTGATGGAGGCCCGCAAGGCCCTGCGCGAGGCCGCGCCGGACACGGACTCGGCGCCCCTGAAGGCGGCGGTGGACGAAGCGGCGGCGAAGCTTTCGGCCACGCGCGGCGAGGTGCCGCTGGTGCACGCGGACGTGGACGCGGACATCGTCGCGCGGGTGGTGGCGGGCTGGACGGGCGTGCCCGTGGGGAAGATGCGCAGCGACCTGCTGGAGTCGGTGCTCAACCTGGAGGACAAGCTCCGGGGCCGGGTGCGGGGCCAGGAGGCGGCGCTGACGAAGGTGGCGGAGATCATCCGCATCTCCCAGGCCGGCATCCGCAACCCGGACACGCCCATTGGCGTCATGCTCTTCGTGGGCCCCAGCGGCGTGGGCAAGACGGAGACGGCGCTGGCGCTGGCCGAAGCGCTCTACGGCGGCGAGCGCTTCATGACGACGCTCAACATGAGCGAGTTCCAGGAGAAGCACACGGTGAGCCGGCTCATCGGCTCGCCGCCGGGCTACGTGGGCTACGGCGAGGGCGGCCTGCTGACGGAAGCCGTGCGTCAGCGCCCCTACTCCGTCGTGCTGCTGGACGAGTGCGAGAAGGCCGACCTGGAGGTGATGAACCTCTTCTACCAGGTGTTCGACAAGGGCTCGCTGACGGACGGCGAGGGCCGCGCGGTGGACTTCAAGAACACCGTGCTCATCCTCACCAGCAACCTGGCCTCGGACCTGGTGATGCGGATGTTCGAGGACGGCGCGCAGCCCACCTCCGAGGAAGTCCTGTCGGTGATTCGCCCCGCGCTCAGCCAGCACTTCAAGCCGGCGCTGCTGGCGCGAATGACGGTCGTCCCCTTCGGCCCGGTGCAGCGCGACGTGATGCGCCAGATCGCCGAGATGAAGCTGGCCAAGCTGGTGAGCCGGCTGCGCACGGCGCACAACGTGGAGACGACGCTGGCGCCGGAGCTGCTGGACGAGCTGGCGCGCCGCTGCACGGAGTCGGAGATGGGGGCGCGCAACATGGAGCAGATTCTGCAGGGCTCGCTGATGCCGGCGCTGTCCCGCGAGCTGCTGCAGCACCTGGTGGGCGGCGCGGTGCCTCCGAAGCTGCATGTGGCCCTGACCGAAGGAGGCGACTGGGACCTCCGGTTCGCCGAGGCCTGAGAGAACCCATGAAACGAACGCTTCAGGCCTCCGCCGTCGCGCTGTCCCTGCTGGCCGGCTGCGCCACCGTCCCCAAGCCGTCGATGTGCTTCGCCGAGGCGGGCCCCAACGCGCGCTCCTTCCCCACGCCGGACACCTGGTTCGCGCTGCT
This sequence comes from Myxococcus sp. AM010, assembly GCF_013372585.1. Taxonomy (NCBI): domain Bacteria; kingdom Pseudomonadati; phylum Myxococcota; class Myxococcia; order Myxococcales; family Myxococcaceae; genus Myxococcus; species Myxococcus sp. AM010. The sequence continues at coordinate 136,734 of NZ_JABXEO010000011.1, read as the reverse complement.
GCTCCACGGCTACGACAAGGACACGGGCGCCAACCCGCGCCCCAGCGTGGACTGCGCCGGTGCCCCGGTGTGGTGGCAGGACCCGGCCGCGGACGAGTGCGTGGAGGCCGGCCCGGACTCGCAGGCCCTGCCGCCGGCGGAGAAGCTCTCAGAGGAAGACCTCGTCCTGGAGACGCTCCAGGCGGGCCAGCGGCTGGTCTGGGTGCAGACGCGGCGCTTCACCAACGGCGAGGCCCTAGGCCCGGTGGCGCTGGTGGAGACCACCGAGCAGGGCTTCCGGGTGGAGGCCCTGGGCGCGCTGCGCGCCATGGCGAAGAACACCCGGCTGCGCCTGGAGCAGGTGAAGGGCACGCAAATCCTCGTCGCGGAAGGTGACGCGTGCACCTCCGGCGACGAGGAGGTCTGCCGCCGGCACGCGCGCATCATGCCGCTGCGCACCAACCGCTTCTTCAGCGAGTCCGTCTCCAGCGCGAGCCGCGCCTGCCTGGGCGCCGCGTGGTTCCCCCTGTCCCGGGAGATGACCTTCGAGCTGCCCAACGGCCTGCGCCGCAAGTTCGAGCTGACGTCCACCCTCACCTTCGCGGAGGACGGCATCAGCGTGCAGGAGCAGGTGCAGGTGAGCGACTCCGACCCGGCCCAGCCGGACGTGGCCCCGCGCCTCTACCGCCGCGCGCAGGACACGCGGGCCCTGGAGCTGGCGAACAACGCGTTGGTAGGCAACAAGGCGTCACTGTGGTCGCGCATGGTGGAGCAGCAGGTGCGCATTGGTGCTCGCGCGGTGCCAGAGGCCCCCATCTGGGCCATGCCCGCGAAGAAGGCCCCCGCGGACGCCGCGAGCCCGGAGGCGGCCAGCCCACCCGCCAAGGCGGCTGCCAAGAAGCCCGCGGGCGACACCGCGAAGTCCAGCGGCCCCTGAGTCCAGGGCCGCATGGCCCCGCCACCGGCCCCCGTGAGTCTTCGGTTTTCCGAAGCACTCATGGGGGCTTTTCCTATTTGCGCCAAAAGCGTCACGACGACAGAGATAGAGGCGTGGGCCCATGGTGGGCCCCGGAAGGAGCGTCCTGGATGCGAGTTGAAATCCGAGCCCGGAACATCCCCCTCACGGAGACCCTTCGAACCTACGCCGAGCGACGCGTGCGCTTCGCCCTGGACCGGCTGTCCGACAGGGTGAAGGAAGTCGTCGTGCGACTGGAGGATGCCAACGGCCCCAAGGGCGGCGTGGACCAGGTGTGCCGCGTGGCGCTCCGGCTGGAGCACGGGCGGGAGCTGGCCATCGAGTCCTCGGATACGAACCTGCTGGCGGCCATCGACCGCACGCTGGAGCGCGCCAGCAACGCCGTCACGCGGGCGGTGGGCCGCGCGCAGCGCCAGGACGGCGCCCGGCTGCGTGACGCGGCCTGGCAGCCCGACGAGGCCGCCACGCTGACCTGATGTGACGCGGGCACGGCCGCCCTTCCCGGGCGGCCGTGGCCTGTCCCGAAGCGAAAGGATGCAGATGCAGGGCGGCACGGGCGTACTGGAGCGGCTGAAATCCACCTGGGCCCGTGCCCGGGAGCGGCGCTGGGTGCGCTGGGGCGTGGACCTGGCCATGTTCGCCCTCCTCTTCGCGGCGGTGGCCGCGTGGCAGGCGCGGAACCTCCCCGGAGCGGGGACGCCCGCGCCCGCCTTCACCCTCCAGACGCTGGCGGGAGACACCGTGCGGTTGGACGCGCTGCGCGGCAAGCCGGTGGTGCTGGCCTTCTGGGCCCCCTGGTGCGGCGTCTGCGGAATGGAGTCCTCAAACCTCTCGCGGCTGCGCAAGCTCGCGGGGGACTCCGCGCACGTGGTGTCCGTCGCCGTGGCCTACGAAGACGAGGAGGCCGTGCGGCGCTTCGCCCGGGAGCACGCGGTGGACTACCCGGTGATCCTCGGGGACGACGCCATTCAAGCCGCCTTTCGCGTGAACACCTTCCCCACCGAGTTCTTCCTCTCCGCGGAGGGGCGCGTGGAGCGCGCGGCGGTGGGCTACACCACCCTGGCCGGGCTGTCCTGGCGGCTGGTGCTGTAGCCCTGGCTCACGCCGCGCCTAGAGGCGGATGAGTTCCACGTCATCCATGTGGATGAAGTTGGCGGAGTTGCCCGCCGTGGCGCGGGTGTGGAAGCCCAGCTCCAGGTAGCCTCCCGTGACGGAGATGGGCGGCGTCTCCACCATCGTCCAGCCGCCATACGTTCCCAGGTGGGTGAACACGGGCGCGCACCCGCCACACGTCTTCGCCTGGAGGCGCGACAAGTCGAACGCGCCGCTCTTCCGCACCCACGCGCGGACCTTGTACGTGCCCGACGCGAGCCCCGACACCGACTGGTACGTCCAGACCTCGAAGGGCGTGCCGTTCGTCCAGTGCGTCAGGTGGTAGGCGCCGGTGCGGCCCCCGTTGTACGTCTCACTGAAGTCCGCGGCCTCGGTGCCGTTGGGGCTCCAGGTGGCCCAGCCCGTCATGCCGTTCTCGAAGCTGGCGTTGGTGACGGACGCGGGCGGCGGCGTGCTCCCCGCCTGGTACCAGCGCACCCACTCCACCTCCATCGTCTTCGTCTGGCCCCAGGGCAGGCCAATCGCGTCCGGATGCGGGTGGCCGTACCAGTTTCCGCCCAGGGCGAGGTTGAGGAGGATGTAGTGGTTCTGCTGGAAGGCGGGCTCGTTGTGGTTGAAGACGTTCCCCTGAAGCTGGCCGTCCAGGCGGAAGATCATCTGGTTCGCCGTCCACTCCACTTCATACGTGTGGAAGCCGTCCGCGACGCTGTAGCCGCGGTTGGCGCCCGTGCCCCAGCTCTGCTGCCCGCCATTGGCGAACCAGTGCGCGGCGGACTTCATCCACGAGGCCTCGTTGGAGTGCCATTCGAGGATGTCGATTTCGCCGCTCCGGGGCCACCCGACGTTGGAGATGTTCGCCCCCAGCGTCCAGAACGCGGGCCACATGCCATAGCCGGACGGCACCTTGATGCTCGCCACCAGCTTGCCGTAGCGGCGCTCCACCTTGCCCTTCGAGTGGATGCGGCCCGAGTAGTACGAACGCGGCCCGTAGCCCGCGCAGCGCGAATCCATGGGCGCGTCCGCCGTCCGCTGCGCGGTGAGGATGAGCTTGCCGCCAGCGACGGTGACGTTCTGCGCGCGGGGGTACTCCAGCTCCCCCGTGCCGAAGTTGCAGTTGTTGGTGACGGGGTCGAAGTTGCTCGTCAGCACCGTCCAGTGGGCGGCGTTGAGGCTGCTCCCCGTGAAGTCGTCCTGCCACGCCAGGCTCCAGCCCGCCCCTGGGTCATAGGCCCGCTCGCCCTGCGCCTGCGTCACCAGGGGAACGGCTTCCACGTCGGACAGCTCCGACTCCGGGGAACAGCCGCCAACCAACGCCAGGCTGCTCGCGGCCCACAACATCGAACGCAATGCGTGTCGTTTGTGCATGTCTCACTCCAGGGGGGTTCCCCCTGGGACATAGCCGTCCTCCTCCGCGACGCAAACGGCTTTAGCCGAAATAGTAGATTTTCAGGACTTTTCACCTAAATGGAATAGTCCCCCACGAAGACGGTGGCGGACCGGACGTCGGCGCGCACGGAGTCCCCCTCCACCACGCCCAGCGCGTCGAACTCCGAGCGCGGCACCTCCACCGTGACTTCGTCGCCGCTGGGCAGGCGGAGGAACACCTTCACGTAGCCGCCCACCGGCTTGAGTCGCTCGACGCGGCCGGTGGCGGTGGACGCGCTCGCCGCGCCCGCGAGCGCCTTCGCCAGCTTGATGTCATGGGGGCGGACAAAGGCCTGCACCGCTTCGCCCTCGCGCGCGGCGGCGGGCGCGGCCACGGACAGCGCGCCCATGGCGGCCCTGCCCGCCTGGACATGGCCGTGCAGCACGCTGGCGCCTCCGATGAACGAGGCGACGAAGGGAGACGCGGGCCTGTCATAGATGTCCGCGGGCGAGCCCGCCTGGGCCACGCGGCCCTCGCTCAGAACAACAACGTGCTGGGAAATCTCCAGGGCCTCCTGCTGGTCGTGCGTCACCAGCAGCGTGGTCAGCCGCGTGCGCTCATGCAGGGCATGGAGCCACTCCCGAAGCTCCTCGCGCACCCGCGTGTCCAGCGCGCCGAAGGGCTCGTCCAGCAGCAGCACGCGGGGGCGGATGGCCAGCGCGCGCGCGAAGGCCACGCGCTGCCGCTGACCACCGGAGAGCTGGCCGGGATGGCGGCCGCCCAGGTGCTCCAGTTGCACCATGCGGAGCATCTCCTCCACACGGGCGTCGCGCTCCGCCTTGGGGACGCGCCGGACCTCCAGGCCAAAGGCCACGTTCTGCCGGACGGTGAGGTGCTTGAAGAGCGCGTAGCTCTGGAAGACGACCCCCACGCCGCGCTGCTGCACGGGCATCCGCGTGCAGTCCACGCCGTCGATGAGGACACGGCCCTCGTCGGGAATCTCCAGCCCGGCGATGAGCCGCAGCAAGGTGGACTTGCCCGCGCCGGACGGGCCCAGCAACGAGGTGATGGCCCCCTCGGGGGCCTGGAAGGACACCCTGGACACGGCGGGACTGCCACCCTGATTGAACCGGCGGGCGAGCTGCTCGACGACGATGCTCATGACGGATGACTCCTCCACTCCACGAACTTCTTCACCACCAACGTCACGAGCGCGAGCAGCGTCAGCAGCGACGCCACGGCGAACGCGCCGGACAGGTCGTACTCGTTGTAGAGAATCTCCGCGTGCAGCGGCAGCGTCGTCGTCACGCCGCGCACGTGGCCGGACACCACGGACACGGCGCCGAACTCGCCCATTGCTCGCGCGTTGCAGAGGATGACGCCGTACAAGACGCCCCACTTCACCTTTGGCAGCGTGACGCACAGAAACGTCCGCCAGCCGCTCGCGCCCAGCGTCAGCGCCGCCTCTTCCTCGTCGCTGCCCTGGGCCTCCATTACCGGCAGCAGCTCGCGCGCGACGTAGGGGAAGGTGACGAACACCGTGGCCAGGACGATGCCGGGCACGGCGAAGATGACGCGCACGTCATGCTCCAACAGCCACGGCCCCAGCCAGCCCTGCCGGCCGAAGAGGAGCACGAAGATGAGCCCCGCGATGACGGGTGACACGCTGAAGGGCAGGTCGATGAGCGTCATCAACAACGAGCGTCCCCGGAACTGGAACCGCGCGATGAGCCACGACGCGGCCAGTCCGAAGACGAGGTTGAAGGGCACGGCGATGGCCGCGGCCAGCAGCGTCAGCCGCATGGACGCCAGCGCCGTCGGGTGCGTCAGGGCGGAGACGTAGGCCTCCCAGCCTTTCTGGAAGGCGAAGGTGAAGACGGCCACCAGCGGGACGATGAGGAGGACGCCCAGCAGCAGCACCGCCGCGCCAATGAGCCCCCAACGGACGAACGCCGGGCCGCTCAGGCTGCGCGCGCTTCGGCGCAGGACAAGGGTGGACGGAGGCATGGCGCTCACGCTCCCGGCCGGGCTTCCAGCCGGCGCTGACTCCAGCGATGGAGCAGGTTGACGGCCAGCAGAAGTGAGAACGACGCCCCCAACATGACGATGGCGATGGCCGTCGCCCCCGCGTAGTCGTACTGCTCCAGCCGGGTGATGATGAGCAGCGGGACAATCTCCGTGCGCATCGGCATGTTGCCGGAGATGAAGACGACGGAGCCGTACTCCCCCAGCGCGCGGGCGAAGGCCAACGTGAAGCCGCTGAGCAGCGCGGGCAAGAGCGCGGGCAAGAGGACGCGCCGGAAGACCTCCCACGGAGAGGCGCCCAGCGTCGCCGCGGCCTCCTCCACGTCCACGTCGATGTCCTCCAGCACGGGTTGCACGGTGCGCACCACGAAGGGCAACCCGATGAACGTCAGCGCGACGGCCACGCCCACGGACGTGTAGGCCACCTTGAGGCCCAGCGCTTCCAGGTACTGGCCGTACCAGCCCTGCGCGGAGAACAGCGTCGTGAGCGTGAGCCCGGCCACGGCGGTGGGCAGCGCGAAGGGCAGGTCCACAAGGGACTCCAGCACGTCGCGGCCGGGGAAGCGGTAGCGCACCAGCACCCAGGCCACCAGCAGGCCGAAGACGACGTTGGCGAGCGCGGCGGCCAGCGAGGCCCCGAAGCTGAGCCGGTACGCGGCGAGCGCGCGCGGCGTCGTCACGGTGCCCCAGAACTCCTCCCAGCTCAGGGAGAAGGTCCGCAGGAAGAGGCTGGAGAGCGGAATGAGGACGATGAGGCCCAGGTAGAACCAACTGAAGCCCAGTGACAGGCGGAACCCCGGGAGCACCCGGTGGCGAGCAGGACGGGACATGGCGGGGGTCCTCAGTCCGCGCGGGGCGCGTAGATGCGGTCGAAGAGGCCGCCGTCGGCGAAGTGCGTGGCCTGCGCCCGCCGCCAGTCCCCCGCGACCTCCGCCAGCGTGAGGCGCTTCAGGCCAGGGAAGTCAGACGCATGGTTCGCGGCCACGGCCTCCGAGCGCGGCCGGAAGTGATGCCGCGCGGCGATCTCCTGGCCGTCTTCCGAAGAGAGGAACGCCAGGTACGCCTCCGCCACCGCCCGGGTGCCCCTGCGGTCCACGTTGTGGTCCACCAGGGCGACGGGCGGCTCGGCGAGGATGCTCACCGAGGGCATGACGACCTCGAACCGCGCCTTCCCCAGCTCACGCGTGAGGAGGAAGGCCTCGTTCTCCCACGCGAGGAGCACATCCCCCAGGCCCCGCTCGGCGAAGGTGGTGGTGGCGCCCCTCGCGCCCGAGTCGAGCACCGGCACGTTGCGGAACAGCTTCTCCACATACGCCTGGGCCCGAGCCTCGCTGCCGCCCTGGCGTCTCAGCGCCTGTCCCCACGCGGCCAGGTAGTTCCACCGCGCGCCGCCCGACGTCTTCGGGTTCGGCGTGATGACGGTGACGTCCTCGCGCACCAGGTCGTCCCAGTCACGGATGGCCTTGGGATTGCCCTGGCGCACCACGAAGACGATGGTGGACGTGTACGGCGCGCTGTCGTGCGGAAGCCGTGCCTGCCAGTCCGCCGGAATCAGCCGCGCCTTCTCGTGCAGCATGTCCACGTCGTACGCGAGCGCCAGCGTCACCACGTCCGCCCTCAGTCCTTCGATGACGGACCGGGCCTGCTTGCCGGAGCCCCCATGTGACTGCTGGATGGACACCTGCTGGCCACGCGTGGCCGCCCAGTGCTTCGCGAAGGCGGCGTTGAGGTCCTCGTAGAGCTCCCGCGTGGGGTCATAGGAGACATTGAGCAGCGTCACCGTCCCGTCGGATGGCGCGTCACCAGCGGAGCGCGAACAGCCCGCCACCGACAGCAGCAGGGCCAACGGCATCCAGTTCCTGGCGCGCAGCAGCGCGTGACGTTCCATGCGGGACCTCGGGGTGAAGCAAGGGGCCACGCGAGAAAGTCAAAAGCCCACTCCCTCGCGGGCAGTGGGCTTTCCGAAACAACTCAGCCAGGGCACTCAGGCCACTGGCGGACGGACGCCCACCGCGGATGCCGGACAGCAGCAACACGTCTGGTGGGTCGAGCGCGTCATCAGTCTCCACACGATGCCCTGGTGCCCGCGGCGCTGTCAACGCGACCGGCCGAAATCTCCAGGGACTCCAATAAATACTAGAATACCAGGAGCTCCCCTCTCCTTCCCCCAGGAGCCCCATGCCCCCTCGAACTCGTCCCGCGCTCGCGCTGCTCGCGGCGCCGCTGCTGACACTCCCTTTGCTGTCCGCCACCGAGGCCACGGCGGCGGAGCGGCCGTCGCTGGTGAACACGCGCATCACCCACGTCTACGGCGCCAATGGCCATGCCTCCACCGTGGACGGGCGCATCTTCATTGGCAACGTGCGGGAGGACCACGCCAATGAACAGACGACCTGGCAGGCGCGGGTGTTCCGCCCCGAAGCGCTCACCTATGACAGCGAGGGCAAGCCCCAGTTCGCGAACACCTTCTCCCCGGGGCGCAGCACCTTCGTCCGCAATGGAGAGAACGCGCTGACCTTCTGCTTCTCCAACCCGGCGGCGCCGTACACGTTGTCCGGCGGTGTGGCCGTGTACACGCCGTTCGTCTTCGATTCGCGGATGTACAACGGGGCCAACGTCTTCCGGCGTCGGCCCATCGACGTGCGCGTCTCGCAGCCCTTCACGGCGCAGGCGGACATCGCGTCGTTCACCACCGGCAACCTGGAGCCGCTCACCACCGTCAGCGGCGCGAGCATCCGAGGCATTGAGCCGTCGATGACGTCCGACGGCCGGCTCTTCATCTACCAGGGCGGCCCGCAGAACAACGGCACCATCGACTACCTCATGTATTCGTACAACCCGACGCCGTGCGCGGCCTCGGGTTGGAGCGAGCCGCGCCCGCTGTCGATGATGTTCAACGACCCGAACCCGGGCCTCAAACGCTACCCCCTGGCGTGGCAGCCGCTGAAGGCCGCCACCGGTGAGGCCTTCGGCACCACCACCACCGCGAGCACGCTCATCCGCGGCGCCTACGCGTGGGTGGACCACGAGGGCCGCAACGTCCTCTTCACGGCGGTGCGCTACACGGACGGCGCGCGACGCGAAGCCGTCAGCCTGATGGGCGCGGACACGCACTTCACCGCGTACCACATCGACGGCGCCATCAACACGGACCGCAGCGACCTGGCGCACCTCTTCTACTCCAGCCCCATGTGGAACCTGGAGCAGGAGCGCCACCCGGCGCAGAACTTCCCCGCGGGCTCCAGCAACGAGGACCACTACCTGCCCGCCACCAAGACGCACGACGTCTTCCCTCTCTTCGGCAGCAACACCCAGGACTACAACGAGGTCGACGTCGGCGACTTGAGCAGCCCCTTCCAGGTGCTGTTCCTGCCCATGAATGAGCTGGTCAACCGGGGTGGCGAATACGACCTGACGAGGACGCCGGACCTGTCGGGCCACTTCTTCACGGGCACCCTCACCGGCACCGCGAGCATCTCCCCCGACAACGCGACGACCCAGCCGCCCTCCGGTTCGCTCTGGGAGCCCCACGGCAAGGGCAAGGCGCTGGTGCTCCCGGGTGGCGGCGCGCTGACGGTGAACCTCATGGACACGAGCGGCACCATCCCCGGCGTGGGCGGCCTCGCGCGCGGCTTCTCGGTGCAGTTCGCCGTGCGCCCCGACGCGGCCATCAACCAGGGCTGCACCGGCAACCCCTACCGCTACCTCCTGCAGAAGCCCGGCGGGCTGGACGTCATCTACGAGTCCGACCACACCGTCCAGACCTCGTTCGTCATCAACGGCCAGCGCGTGCGCCTGGGCCGCAGCCCCGCGCTCCCTCGCGGCGTCTGGACGCACCTGGCCTATACGTGGGACGGCGTCACGGGCGCCTTCCACGAATACATCAACGGCGTGTCCACCGGGCGCGCGCTCCCCGTCGCCGCGGGCACCTTGCGACTGGGCACCGGCACGCTGTCCGTGGGCGCGGGCGTCGCGCTGGACACGCAGACCTGCCCCGCCAACGGCGAGGGCTCCTTCCGAGGCGCCATCGACGAGGTCCGGCTGTTCAGCAACGCGCGCTCGAACCGGACCGTCTGCATGTCCTCGCACGGCGCCGATTGCAAGGAGGCCGCCATCCAGGGAGACCCCACGGAGGGCCAATTCGGCATGAGCCAGCAGCACCCGGACTGCGACAGCCAGAGCGCCCTGGGCTCCACGGCGTGCACCGTGTCCATGCACCGCGTCTGCGCCCAGCGTGGGGCCAGCCACGCGCTCGACAACAGCCGGAACATCCTGGAGACGATTCAGCAGCTCGTCGGCAACCGTCCGCCCATCTCCCTCATGGGCGTCCCCGCCAGCGCGGATGCCACCACGGTGAACGTGGCGTGCGGCCCCATCCAGCACCAGGCCCTGGCCGTCACCTTCGAGGAGCTCGCGCGCAAGCACGACGGCTGCGCGGATGACCGGGCCGCGCAGTCCACGGCGTGCAGCGCGGCCTCCAGGCGCTGGTGCGGGGACCGGGGCTGGACGTCGGGCCAGTTCTTCGAGCTCACCACGCGGCCCTGGGTGGCCTGCTTCAACTCGGGCCTCATCCAGAACGTCCCCCGGGCGCAGTTGGGGCCCGCCTCCACGTCGGGCAACCTGACCTCGGCCGCGGCCCGGCTGGAGTTCAGCGCCTGGTGCCAGCAGCGTGGCTATGGCGCGGGCATCGTCCAGGAGCTGCCTTCGAGCACGACGGCGGAGGTGCACTGCTTCCACCCCGCCGCGACGGTGCCCTGGCGCTTCAACCCCTGACAACTCCGACGGACTGTCAGGCCGGACCCGCGTCGTGAGCGGGTCCGGTCAGCTCCCGAGGGCTCATGCCGTCACGCACGGCACCGTTTTCACCCGGGCCCTCACCCATGAACTTCCGTTTTCAATGCTGGTTGCAGCGGCACGTCAGCGGCCGGGTGACGCTCACGCCGCTGGCGCTGCGCCATCTCGCGGTGCACGCGGACTCGCTGGAGGCCGCCACCGAGGAGCTGACGCTCACGCTGGACGACCAGCTCTCCCGCGTCCACCCGCGGCGCGTGCCGGAGTTCATCGCCCCCACCAGGGGGACGCTCGAAACGGTGGAGCTGCCCGCGCTTCCCGTCTGGGGCGCCGAGGAGAATCACTTCGCGCCGCTGACGCTGTCCGCCGTGGTGGCCCCCACGCTCAATGCCTTCCTGGGCCTCCACGCGCCACGCCTCGACAGCCACCACTGGTTCCAGGGCGAGGCCCTTTCCCCCGAAGCCCAGGAGCTGCTGGGGGACCGCTTGGAGGGAATGTCCGACGCGGAGCGCCTCGCCCTGCGCCCGGATGGCGCGGAGTCCCTGCTGGAAATCGAAGTGCGGGCCAGCCCCGTCGCCCTGTCGGACCTCACGCCTCGCGAGCTGCACCGGGACCTCCGTCCACCGCCGCGCCCCCCGGACGCGCCCGCCGACCCGGAGGACGACGAGAGAGAGGACGACGAGGACGAAGACGCGGAGGCGCTGGACCTGGACAGCTGGGAGCCACGCCGCCGCGCCGCGCATCGGGCCCCGGGTGAGCCGCCCGCGAAGCCGCCGCCCACGCCCACTCTGGACAGCGTCGGCGTGGCCTGGCACCGGCTGGCGCAGGAAGGGCAGCTCGACGCGGCCTACGAGCAGGAGGCGCTGGTCACCCTGCTCCGGAACCGGCTCGCGGCCAAGGACGCCGAACCGGTGGTCCTGGTGGGACCTTCGGGCGTGGGCAAGACATCGGTGCTCCACGCGCTCGCCCAGTCGCTGCGCGCCCCCACCGCCACCGACGCCGAGCGCGCCCGCCCGTTCTACTTCCTCGACGGGAGCCGGCTCATCGCGGGCGAGGGCTTCTTCGGAGACTGGCAGCAGCAGGTGCTGCGCGCCTTCCGTGAGGCCACCGAGGCCCGGGCCCTGCTGTCCCTGGGCCATGCCGCCGAGCTCCTCGACGCGGGCAAGAGCGCCCACAGCGACCAGAACGTGGCCCAGTTGCTGCTCCCGCTCCTGGCGGCGCGTGATGTCACCGTCGTGGCCGAGGCCACGGAGGAGACCTGGGCCCAGGTGGAGCAGCGCAACACCAGCTTCGCCCGGCTCTTCTCGGTGGTGCGCGTCGCGGAGCCCACGGCCGAAGCGCTTGGCCGCATCGTCGCCAAGGTGGCGGAGGACGACGCGGCGGCCACCGCGATGCAGGTCCACCCCGACGCGCTCGACGAGGCGCTCTTCCTGTGCCGCCGCTTCCTTCCCTACGGCGCCCAGGTCGGCAACACCGTGGCCTTCGTCCGCCGGCTGCTGGCGTCGAGTGCCCAAGCCTCGCGCGCCGCCGTCACCCGGCTGGAGGCCATTCACCAGTTCGCCTCGGAGTCCGGAATCCCCGAGCACCTGCTCCGGGACGACCAACCGCTGGAGTCCGCCCACGTGCGCGACTTCCTGGCCTCGCGGGTGATGGGCCAGGACGCCGCCGTGGAGCGCGCGGCCTCGGTGGTGTCCGTCCTCAAGGCCGGCATGTCCGACGTGCGGCGCCCGCTGGGGGTGCTGCTCTTCGTGGGCCCCACCGGCGTGGGCAAGACGGAGCTGTCCAAGGCGCTGGCGGAGCTGCTCTTCGGTGCAAAGGAGCGCATGGTCCGCCTGGACATGGGTGAGTACGCCGGTCCGGACGCCCTGCTGCGGTTGATGGGGGACGGAGAGACGCCGGGCTACCTCACCTCGGAGGTGCGCCGGCAGCCCTTCTGCGTCGTGCTGCTGGACGAGGTGGAGAAGGCCCACCCCGCCGTTCACGATGCGCTGCTGGGCGTCCTGGGCGAAGGCCGCCTCACCGATGCCTCCGGGCGCTTCACGGACTTCCGCAACGCCCTCATCATCCTCACCAGCAACCTGGGCGCGGACACCCTGCGCGCTCGCGTGGGCTTCGATGCGTCGGGTGGTGCCCCGGACCTGGCCTCCCTGCGCGCGCACTACCTCTCCGAGGTGCAGCGCTTCTTCCGGCCGGAGCTGTTCAACCGCCTGGACGACGTGGTCGTCTTCTCGCCGCTGTCCGCCCCGCTGCTGCGCCGGCTGGTGGTCCGCGAGCTCGAGGCCGTGTGCCGCCGTCCAGGCCTCTCGCTCCATGATGCCCTGCTGGAGGTCACCCCCGCCGCGCAGGACTGGCTGGCCCTGCGAGGCTTCGACGCGCGGTATGGCGCCCGTCCCTTGAAGCGCGCGCTGGAGCGCGAGCTGGTGGTCCCCGTGGCGGACTGGCTCGCGGCGCATCCCCGCTTGGGGCCGGCGAGCCTCACGGTGGACGCGGGAGCCACGGGGCTGGAAGTGCGCGCCGAGTCCCTGGGCGACGCCGCCGAGGGCGGAGGCCGGGAGGCCATCGAGCGCATCCTCGAGGAAGCAGCCACCGTGCGCGCGGAGGTCCAGCGTTGGAGCCGCTGCGCGCCCATGAACTCCCTGCGCCGCGTCCTGGCCGTCTTCGACAAGGTCTCCCGGCACACCGCGTACTGGGAGGAGCGGGCCCTGGCCGAAGAGAACTCGCGCAAGTCGTCGGAGGCGCGAGCGCTGGAACAGGCGCTTCGGGAGTGCGCCCAGCAGGCGGAGGCCATCGAGGACCTGCTCTTCGAGGCCCACCTGTCCAGGACCGTGGAGCAGGTGGAGTCCCTGAGCCGCGAGGTGCACCAGGTGAAGGCGGCGTTCTCGCGCCTCCGGCAACGCATCTATTCCTCCCTCTTTCCCCCGTCACATGGCGCGACCCTCATCCTGGTGCCAGGACGCGGCGCGTGGAAGCAGGCGCGCATGCTCGCCGCGGCCTATGAGCGGTGGACCCAGAAGACGTCCCTGGCGAAGTGGCGAGGCCTGCTCACCGTCCCCGAACGCAAGCCCGGCGAGAAGGCCTCGCGCGCCCCTCCGCCGCCCCAATGGCGGAAGGTCGACGATGATGACTTCGACAAGCGCGTCGTGCAGCCGGTCGCCTATGCGCTTCAAGTCAAGGGCGGCCCCCACGCCCTGCTGCTCGCGGGCGAGCACGGTCTGCATCGCTTCATCGAAGGCAGTCAGATTTCGATGGTGCATGCGTTCTTCGAGCCGCGGGCCCTCTCGCTGTTCGACCTCTCCTCCCACGAGGAGTTGCAGAAGCGATTGCCGAAGAACGAGGTCCGTCAGGTGCGCCTGTCGGGCATCGGCTCCGGCCAGGGGTCGCTGACGGACCTGCGCACCGGGGTGCAGCAGCGCTTCGGTCCGGAGGGGTTTGAGTTGGAGCCCCTGCTGGAGCCCTGGATGCAGTGGCACGTCTTCAACAGCCGGGACGAGGACTGACGACATGGACCTGAAGCTTCCCTTCGTGGTGGCCCCGCTCGGCGGCCGGCTCGTCGAGGCCTGGGTGCCCGCCTTCTTCCCGGCGCTGCACAAGGTGGGGCCCAGCCTCTCCATGCTGCGAGACGAGCTCGCGCTCGGCGTCATGGAGCGCTTCGAGCGCGAGTCGCCCTCCCAGGTGGCGCGGTACCAGCTCCCGCCGCACTTCGCCCTGAAGCACGTCACCGTCGACGCGGAGGGCAGGGACCGGGAGAAGAACCGGCGCGTCGTCCTCCAGGGCACCATGTCCGTGCTGCTGGAGAAGTGGCCCCGTGACACCTTCTGGGTCGTCACCCCCACCCGGCTCCCCGCCGCGCGCTTCGCGCTGAACCAGCCCGCGGACCTGCCTCAGGCGCTCGCGCGGCGGCTGGTGGCGTGGTGCCTGGAGCACAACCTGGACTCCCTGGACGCGCACTGGGCCCAGGGCCGGGAGCAGCTGGAGCTCCTGGAGGTGGATGCCTATGCGCCCTCCGTGCTCCCCCGCACGCCGCCGCGACCGGCCCAGCCCGCGCGACGACGCCGGACGAAGCACCCGGCGAAGGAAGACACCGCACCCGAGACGCCCGAGCAGCGGGAGCAACGCCGCAACCGACGCCGCCTCACCTTGGTGGAGCTCCGGGCCGTGGCGCGCAACCTGAGCCACGGAGCCCGGGACGGCACGCTGGAGCGCTGCTTCGGCCGGGAGGCCCTGGTGCGCGAGCTCGTGGAGGCGCTCGAAGGGCGCGAGGGCTCCGCGCTGGTGCTGGTGGGGCCACCTGGGGCGGGCAAGACGGCCCTGATTCACGAAGTGGTGAGCCGGCTCACCGCCCGGCAGGACGCCGCGGGCGTGCGCCGCGACGTGTGGCGCGTGGACGGCAACCAGTTCATCGCCGGCATGATGTACGTGGGCCAGTGGGAGGCCCGCGCGCGGGGCGTGGTGAAGGAACTGACGGAGGTCGGCGACCTGCTCTACGTGGACGACCTGGCCTCGCTCGTCTACGCGGGGCGCACGCGCAATGAGCGCACCAACGTCGCGCAGTTCCTGGAGCCCCACATGGCCCGGGGCGAGCTCACGGTGCTCGCCGAGTCGACGCCCGAGCGCTTCGAGCGCGTGCGGGAAGAAGCTCCGACGCTCGCCTCGCTCTTCCGCGTCATCCACGTCCCCGCGCTGGATGCGCGCGCCACGCTGCCCGCGCTCCTTGGCACCGTGCGCGAACTGGAGGCGGACAGCACGGACAGCGCGGTCCGGCTCTCGCCGCTGGCGCTGGAGACCCTGCTCTCCTTGCAGGAGCGCTTCGTGTCGCACGAGGCGTTCCCGGGCAAGGCCGTCCGCCTGCTCCGCCGGGTCATGGCCCGACAGGGCGTCAGCACCTCGGGCACCCGGCGCTTCTCGTCAGGGGACGTCATCGACGCGATGCGGGAGCAGACGGGCCTCCCGGACTTCATCCTGGGCAGCGCCCAGCCGAAGAAGCGCGAGGCGCTGACGTGGGAGCTGCAGCGGCAGGTGGCGGGCCAGCCCGAGGCCGTGGACGCCGTGGTGGACGCCATCCTCACGTTGCAGTCCGCGCTCCAGCCGTCCGACAAGCCCCTGGCCACCTACCTCTTCGTGGGCCCCACGGGCGTGGGCAAGACGGAGACGGCGAAGGCGCTCGCGCGGACGCTCTTCGGCGGGGAGCAGCGGCTCATCCGCTTCGACATGTCGGAGTTCGTCACGTCCTCCAGCATCACCCGGCTGCTCGGGCGGCCCGGCGCGCCCGACGGCGAGCTGACCACCGCGCTGCGCACCCAGCCCTTCTGCGTGGTGCTGTTCGACGAGGTGGAGAAGGCCCATCCCCGCGTGTTCGACGCCCTCCTCCAGTTCCTCGGAGAGGGGCGGCTGACGGACGGCGCGGGACGCACGGTGGATGCCCGGCAGTCCGTCGTCGTGCTCACGAGCAACCTCGGCGTGCGCGAGGCCGCCACCCACACCGGCTTCCACCGCACCGCGGACAGCGCGGAGGCGCACTACCTCTCCGCCGTGCGCGCCTGGTTCCGCCCGGAGTTCTTCAACCGGCTGGACCGGGTGGTGCCCTTCCGTCCACTCACGCCCGCCGCGCTGCGCGTGGTGGTGGACCACGCGCTCGAAGCCCTGCTGTCGCGTCATGGCATCCGGCAGGGCAACGTGCTGGTGGAGGTCGAGCCGCGCCTGCTGGACCTGCTGGTGGAGGAGGCCTACGACCCGCGCTACGGCGCCCGCCCCCTCAAGCGCGCCCTGGAGAAGCGCCTCACGTTGCCCCTGGCCCACCACCTGGTGCGACGGAGCGCGGACGACCTGGCGCGCGTGGAGCTGCTGCGAGATGGCGACGACCTGCGCGTGTCGGTGGAGCTGCTGGTCAACGCACCCGCGTGGACACCCGAGCGGCCGGCCGCTGCTTGGACACTGGCGGAGGTCTCCCGCCTGCTCGAGGAGACCGGCTCGCGGCTGGAGGCGTTGATGGCGGAGGAGGTGCCCGAGGCAGGGGATTTGGAGGAGCGGCTGCACCGGCTGGCACTCGAGGCCACGGACATCCGCGACTACGAGCTGGTCCCGCGCGAATTCCAGGACGCGCAGTCGCCTGAGTCCACCGTGAAGCAGCGCCTGACTTCGCACTCGAATCACGTGGGCCACCTGGGCCTGCGGCAGCGCCCTGCCTACGAGGAGCGCCCGCTGCACGTCTCGAACGAAGAACAGCTCCGCCGCGCACAGCCCCGGGTGCTGGCCCTTCGCGATGAGACGGCCTGGGTTGAACATCAGCTCACACACCTGGCCCGGGGGGCGGACGTCGTGACGGTGTTGGTGGAGGGGCTCGGCGACGCGCCGCCCTCCGCGGTGTGGACCGTGGCGCACTCCCTCCCCTGTGCCCTTGGGGAGACGGCGATGTACCTGGAAGCCGTCCATGCCGACGGGCGCTCCGAGTGGTTCCGCCATGGAGACGAGCGGTCCGAGGACCTGGCGCTGCGGCGTGTCGCCGTGCGGATGTCGGCCATCGGCCTGCGCGAGGTGCTGGCGCCCCTTCGAGGTTATGCGCTGGTGGACCTCGTCCACGGAGATGGGCCGCGCCAGGTCCTGGTCCGCGTGGAGCACCTGTCCGAAGACGTGGGGCGGCTGGAGGACGTGCCGCGCGTGATGGCGACATGGGATGAGGCCGTCGTCCGCGAACGCGAAGCCCGCGGGAGCAGCGCCGCGTCAGTGGCCGCGGCCAGCCACGTCATCCTGCGTGGCCGCGAGGGTGTCACGACCGGACGGCCCCACGACTCGACCGAGCTCACGCACGTCGCGAGCGGACGCCGCCCCGGAGAGGCGCTCGCCTGGGCCGCGAGGGTGCTCCGGAAACCTGGCCAGGGACACGACTGACATGGAAAAGAACGTCCACCTCTTCGTGCGTACCTATCCCGGGCTGGGCGTGGCGGCCCACGTCCTCACCCACCCACACCTGGCGGCCTTCGCGCCGACGCTGCACGCCGCGAGGCTCGACATCGCGGCGGTGGTGGGGCGGCTCCTCAAGCGAGGCGAGCTCTGGGACGAGGAGACGCACTGGAGCGACTTGCGCCAGCGGAAGACGACGCTGACGGTGCGCGCGCTCGAACACGGGAAGATGCTGTCCGTCCCGCTGCGCCTCACCGTGCTCACGCACGGGGTGAAGGCCCGCACCGCACGCAAGGGGGCATCGGCGCGCCAGTCCCTGCGAGTGTGGGTGCCCCGTGTGGACGTCAAGGGCACGCTGTATGACGCGGCGGACCTGGAGCCCTTCGTCGAGGAGCTGGTCCGCCACGAGCTCTACCTCGCGCCGCTCGACCGGCTGCACGCGCTGGCCTACGTGGGCGAGGAGCAGGTGGAGACGCTGTCGGTGCCTGTCCGCTTCCGGGACACGCCGCGTGCCCGCGCCGTCGATGCCGCGAAGCCGCAGCGGCGCCAGGCGCCACCACCCGGGCTCGCGGAAGCCAGCCGGTGCCTCAATGAAGAAGCGCGCGCGGGCTTGCTGGAGCGCGCCTGGGAGCGGGATCTGGAGGTGTCCCGGCTCGCGGAGGCCGTCACCTCGCGCACCCGCGCCAGCGTGCTCCTGGTGGGCCCGTCATCCGTGGGCAAGACGGCCCTGGTCCATGAGCTGGTGCAACGCGCGGAGGCGGCCACCCCGGGTTCGCCGCTCCACGGGCTGGAGGTCTTCAGCTCCTCCGGGGGCCGCATCATGGCGGGCATGCGCTACCTGGGGCAGTGGCAGGAGCGCGTGAAGCACATGGTGGAGGCCCTGCGTGTCCGCCGAGCCGTGCTGCACCTCGACAGCCTGTCGGAGCTGCTCTCCCTGGGTGGCGGGGACACGGGGCTGGATGTGGCGCGTCAGCTCCTGCCCGCGTTGGAGAGCGGCGAAGTTTCACTCGTCCTGGAGGCGACCCCCGAGGACGTGGCCCGCGCGGAGCGGACCCACGCCGCGTTCCTTCAATCGCTCCGGCACATCGCCGTGGCGCCCCTGTCAGCCCAGGCCGCGCGCACCGCGCTTCTGCAGGCCTCGCATCGGGTGGGCCGCGCGCGCAAGGTGCGCTTCACGCCCGATGCGCTGGACCGCGCGGGCGAGCTCACGGAGCGCTTCGGCTCGGGCCCTCTGCCCGGAGGCGCGGTGTCCCTGCTGCGCGCCGCCAGCACGGAGCCCGGCGCGGCCGGAGACGTGAACGCCGCCTCGGTGACGCGCGCCTTCTGCACCCGGACCGGCTACCCGCTCGAGCTGGTGGACTCCGCCATCCGGTTGGACCCGGACGCCCTGCTCCGCCGCCTCCGCGAGCGCGTGGTGGGCCAGGACGAGGCCACCCTCCTCCTGCGCAACCTGGTCGTCACGCTGAAAACGGGCCTGGCGGACCCCTCGCGTCCGCTGGGCGCCTTCCTGCTGCTGGGCCCCACGGGCGTGGGCAAGACGGAGTCGGCGCTCGCGCTGGCGGAGTACCTGTTTGGCGACGTGGCCCGGCTGGCGCGCTTCGACATGGCGGAGTACGCCGCGCCCGGCAGCGCCACCCGGCTGGTGGGAGAAGCGGGCGGCCAACAAGGCAGCCTGGCGCGGCGCGTCCGCGAGCAGCCCTTCGGCGTGGTGCTGCTGGACGAAGTCGAAAAGGCGGACGCGGGCGTCCATGACCTGCTGTTGCAGGTGCTGGGCGAAGGCCGGCTCACCGACGCCACGGGCCGCACCGTCAGCTTCCGCAACACCGTGGTGCTGCTCACCAGCAACCTGGGCGCGGACAGCGCGGGGCGCTCGCTGGGCTTCGGGGAGCGCGGCGTCCAGGAGCGGGCGGCGCATTACCTAGGGGCCGCGGCGGCCTTCTTCCGGCCCGAGCTGCTGAACCGGTTGGACCGGGTGGTGCCCTACCGCGCGCTCACGGAGGACGTCATCGAAGCACTCGCCCGGCGCGCGCTGGAGGCGGCCCTCTCTCGCGAGGGGCTCAGCCGCCGGGGCGTGAAGGTGGCCTTCGACGAGGACGTGGTGAAGCACCTGGCGCGCACCGGCTTCGACGCACGCTATGGGGCCAGGCCGCTCAAGCGCGCCGTGGAGCAACAGGTGGTCGCGCCCCTGGCGCGGTGGCTCGCGGCCCAGGCCACCAGCGCTCCGCCCCAGGTGGTGCTCCGCGTGGGAGCGGAGGGGCGGATTGCGTTGAGCGGCCTCGAATGACCTCCGAGGCCGCCCAGGCCAGCGATGGACGCCGTGCGTGGGCGTGCGGTGCGGCCTAGCCCTTGAGGTTCTGGGCCACGAAGTCCCAGTTCACCAGGTGCGTCAGGAACGTCTCGATGAACTTGGGACGCGCGTTCCGGAAGTCGATGTAATAGGCGTGCTCCCACACGTCGATGGTCAGCAGGGCCTTCTGGCCGTGCTTCATCGGCAGGTCGGCGTTGCTCGTCTTGGTGACCTTGAGCTTGCCGCCCTCCAGCACCAGCCACGCCCAGCCCGAGCCGAACTGCGTGGCCGCGGCGGTGGAGAACTCCTCCTTGAACTTCTCGAAGGAGCCGAAGTCACGGTCGATGGCCGCCGCGAGCTCACCCGTCGGCTTGCCGCCGCCAGCGGGCTTCATGCACTGCCAGAAGAAGGTGTGGTTCCACACCTGCGCGGCGTTGTTGAACACACCCCCCTCGCTGTTGAGGATGACCTCCTCCAGCGACTTGTTCGCCTCCGGCTTGCCGTCCAGGAGCTTGTTCAGGTTCGTCACGTAGGCGGCGTGGTGCTTGTCGTGGTGGAACTCGAGCGTCTCCGCGCTCATGTGCGGCTGGAGCGCGTCCTTCTTGTAAGGCAGTTCAGGCAGCGTGAACGGCATGGTCGTTTCCTTTCGGTGAGAGAAGTCAGGCGCCACCGCTATCAGACGGCGGCAGCGAGGTCACGGTTCGATAGCCCCGCTCCCAATAAAGAAGGGGCTCCTGCGGACGTCCCGCATGGAGACGTGTGACGCGGCCGACAATCAGCGTGTGGTCACCGTGACGGTGCAGGCCATGGACCTGGCATGACAGCCCCACCAGGCTGTCCCGCACGAAGGCGTCGGCGTCGAAGAGCTGCGCGTCGAGCTCACCCTTCGCGCACCGCACGGAGATGGAACGTTGTGCGGCGGACAGGATGCTGAGCGTGAAGACGCCGGAGGCCTCCACCCGCTTCAACGTGCGGGACGCCTCCGTCAGCGCCACCACCACCAGCGGCGGCTCCAGCGACAGCGAACTGAAGGAGCTCACCGTCGTCGCCCGCAGGCCTTCGGCGTCTCGTATCGCGACCACGGCCACGCCGGTGGCCCACTGGGCCATGGCATCCCGGAAGCCGCGCGTGTCCACACCTTCTGGCGTGCTCTGCGTCATGCCCCCTGGATACAGGCGCTCCGCCCACCTGTCATCACACCTGCCAATGGATTGGCGGGTTGTTGTTCCAATGGCAGGGGTCTGGATGACCCACCCACGCCGAGGCGCGCCGTCCCGGTGCCTGGAGCCCCCCCCAGACACCGGACGTGACACTCAGACAGCCAGCGTGCGGGACACCGGCAGCTCACGGATGCGCGTGCCCGTGAGCGCGAAGATGGCGTTGATGATGGCGGGCGCCACCGGAGGCACGCCGGGCTCGCCAATGCCGCCGGACGGCAGCTCGCTGGGGACGATGTCGACGTGAATCTTCCGCGGCGCCTCGCCGATGCGCACCAGCTTGAGGTCGTGGAAGTTCGACTGCTCCGGCACCCCGCCCTTCATGGTGACGGCGCCGTGCAGCGCGATGCTCATGCCGAAGATGACGGAGCCCTCCATCTGTGAGCGCACGCGCTCCGGGTTGAGAATCGTCCCGGCATCCACCGACACCCACGCCTCGTCGACGCGGAGGCGCCCCTGGTCATCCTTGACCACCGAGGCCACCACGGCCACGTAGCTGAGGAAGCTGCGGTGCGCGGCGAGCCCCAGCGCCCGGCCCTTCGCCTTGCGCGCGTCCCAGCCAGACATCGCCGTCACGCGCTCGATGACACCGCGCAAGCGCCCCGCGTCCACGGGGTGGTCCTCCACGGAGGCGCCGTAGTTCCGCAGCGCGGTGATGCCCAGCTCCTGGAGCGACGCCTGGCGCGGCGGCCCCAGCACCTCCAGCAGCATGTCGCGCGGGTCCGTGCCGCGAAGGTGCGCCAGCTCGTCCACGAACGCGTTCACGGAGAAGGCGTGGAAGATGTTGTAGACGGACCGGAGCCAGCCGATGCGCACGTGCGGAGGCGCCTCGCAGGTTTCCGCCCGGACGTTGGGCACGGAGAGCGCCAGGTCGAGCACGCCCTGCTGGAGGTCCGACGGGCTGGGCCGCGTGGCCTGCGCGAAGGTGGACGCGATGGGCGGGAACGCGGTGCGGTGCCGCCACGCGATGACCTTGCCAGACGCATCCAGCCCCGCGGTGAGCTGCTGCGCGCTGACGGAGTGATAGTAGTCGTGCCGGACGTCGTCCTCACGCGTCCACTGCACGCGCACCGGCACGCCCGCTTCCTTCGCCAGCCACACCACCTCGGCGATGAAGTCCGCCTTGGACTTGCGGCCGAAGCCTCCGCCCAGGAACGTGACGTGGACCTGGACCTTCTCCTCCGGGAGCTCCGCCGTCGCCGCCGCCACGCCGCGCGCGGCCTGCGGATGCTGCGTGGGCGCCCAGACCTCACACGTCCCGTTCTCCACCCGCGCCAGGGCCACGGGAGGCTCCATGGGCACGTGGGACTGGTGCGGGACGTGGTACTCGGCCTGGACGACGCGGGCGGCGGAGGCGAGCGCCGCGTCGACGTCCCCGACGTTGCGCGCCACCGCTCCGGGCTCACGAATCGACGCCGTCAGCTGCTCCCGGTACGTCGCCGAGTCATAGGAGGCGTTCGGCCCGTCTTCCCAGGTGATGTCCAGGGCCTCGCGCCCGCGCATCGCCGCCCAGGTGTTCTCCGCGAGCACCGCGACGCCGCCCCAGGACTGGAACGTGTAGGGCGGCTTCGGCGCGGGCAGCTCGAAGACCTTCTTCACCCCGGGCACCGCGAGCGCGCGGGTGGCGTCGAAGCGAACGACCTTGCCACCCACGACGGGCGGGCGCGCCACGACCGCGATGAGCATCCCTGGCAGACGGATGTCGGCACCAAACACCGCGGTTCCCGTCACATAGGCCGGGCCGTCCAGCAGCGGCATGGGCCGGCCCGCCATCCGCAGCTCGCTCTTCGGCCGCAGCTTGACGTCCTGCTCCTTCGGGATGGGCAGCTTCGACGCGGCGGCCACCAGCTCGCCGAAGCCCAGCGAGCGCGTGCCGTCGCGGAGGAACACCGCGTGGTCCCGGGCCTCGCACGCCTCCGGCTTCACCTTCCAGCGGCGGGCGGCCGCGGCCACCAGCATCACCCGAGCGGTGGCGCCCATGCGGCGGATGTCGTCGTACACGCCCCGCACGCTGCTGGAGCCGTCCGTGTTCTGGTCGCCGTAGACCTTGTCGCCGTCGGCCTGGGCCACCGTCACCCGCGCCATGTCTGCGCCCAGCTCATCCGCGACGAGCACCGGCAGCGAGCTGCGAATGCCCTGCCCCATCTCCGAGCGGGCACAGATAATGGTGACCGCTCCGTCCGGCGCCACATGGACGAACACGTTCGGGTTCAACCCCGGAGCGCCCTTCGCCGCGGAGGCCTCACTGGCCGCCACGGCCAGGCCGCCGGAGAAGACGCCCAGGGCGAGCCCTCCCACGGACAGGTTCAGGCCTTCCAGGAACGAGCGCCGGCTAATCAACGTGAGCAGCTTCGTCATGGCGGCCTCGTCACTCCTCGGACATGCCCGCGGCCTTCTTCACGGCCGAGCGGATTCGCGTGTACGTCCCACACCGGCACAGGTTGCCGGCGAGCGACTGGTCAATCTCCTTGTCGGACGGCTGTGGCTTCTTCGCCAGCAGCGCCGCCGCGCACATGATCTGCCCCGCCTGGCAGAAGCCACACTGCGGCACGCCCAGCTCCACCCAGGCCTTCTGCAGCGGGTGGTTGCCATCGGGCGACAGCCCTTCGATGGTCGTCACCGAGTGCCCCTCCGCGCGGCGGATGGGCGTCACGCACGCGCGGACTGGCTGGCCGTCGAGGTGGACGGTGCATGCGCCACACAGCGCCTGACCGCAGCCGTACTTCGTGCCAGTGAGCCCGAGCACATCCCGCACCGCCCACAGCAGCGGCATCTCCGGGTCGACGTCCAGCTCCTTCTCCTCACCGTTGATGCGAACGCGAACCGTCACGGCCGTGCCTCCTCGCTCGGGCACTCCGAGCCCGTCTCCACCCAGGCCGCGACGATGGCGCCGAACTGCGCCTGCGTCCCCGGAGCGGGCTCACGCCCCGAGCCCGGGTTCCATCCCCAGGCCACCAGCGCGTCGTGGGTGTTGTGCTCAATCATCTGCTCGGGCGTCTTGCCGCCGTTGCGCTTCAAGTCCTTGAGCTGCTCGCACACCTCGCGAGGACTCTTGCCCACCCACGCCATTTCGATGGGAGCGACATGCCACTTCGGCGCGCCGGGCACGCGGGCCAGGTCCTGGTTCTTGTCCTGGTGGCAGCTGGTGCACTCCATGCCCACCACGCCCTGGTCCTCCGGGCCGCGCACCACGGGCGGGTCATGAGGCTGGCCGTCGTCGCCTTGCAGCGGGCGGTCCCCCGCCGGGTGACAGTTCGCGCACCGCGGGTGGAAGAAGACGCGGCTGGCCTCCAGGAAGAGCGCGCGAGAGCGCTCCTTCCGGTCCGGGATGGCCGCGAAGGCCTCCACGGGGCGCAGCGCGTTGGGGGCAACCTCGGGCAGCGCGGGAACCTGCGCCGCCGCGGCATCGGGCTCCCGCTTACATCCTCCCGCCAGCAGGAGGACGCAGAGCGAGGCCATGACCGGAAGAGATGGCTGCATCACGCCAAGGCTCCGGTATGTCCGTACCAACTACAAGGCGAATGTTCGGGGGCCAGGATGACCCCACACGTGACGGTTCAGTGAACGGCGCTCTCTTCCGCCTGCTCGCCTTCCGTCTCAGGGGCCTCCACCTCGTCAAAACGGAATCTTCCATCCTTGAAATCCGCGCTCACGCGGCTGTTCTCATGGATGTCACCCGAGATGAGCTTCTCCGCGAGCGGCGCCTCGATGGCGCGCTGGATTTCACGCCGCAGCGGACGCGCGCCGAAGGTCGGGTCCCACCCCTTGTCCACCAGCGCCTCCAGCGCCGCGGGCGTCACCTCCAGTGTGATGCCCTGGCCGTGCAGCAGGCGGCGCGTCTTCTCCAGCATCAGGTCCACGATGGCGCGCAGCTGCGCGCGGTTGAGCGGCTCGAAGACCACCGTCTCGTCGATGCGGTTGAGGAGCTCGGGCGGGAAGTGCCCCTTGAGCACGCCCATGACGCGCTCCCGCATGCGCTCCTGCGGCTCCTTGCGCGCGGTGGACTCCTGGATGAGGTGCGAGCCCAGGTTGCTGGTGCCGATGATGACGGTGTTCTTGAAGTTCACCACCGTGCCCTGCGCGTCCGTGAGCCGCCCGTCATCCAGCACCTGGAGCAGCATGTGGAACACGTCGGGGTGGGCCTTCTCCACCTCGTCGAAGAGGAGCACGCTGTAGGGCCG
Source organism: Myxococcus sp. AM010 (assembly GCF_013372585.1). Taxonomy (NCBI): domain Bacteria; kingdom Pseudomonadati; phylum Myxococcota; class Myxococcia; order Myxococcales; family Myxococcaceae; genus Myxococcus; species Myxococcus sp. AM010. The sequence continues at coordinate 111,902 of NZ_JABXEO010000011.1, read as the reverse complement.
CCGCCGCACGGCCTCCGTGAGCTGCCCGCCCTCCTCGTAGCCGATGTAGCCCGGCGGCGCGCCCACCAGCCGGCTCACGGCGTGCTTCTCCATGTACTCACTCATGTCGAAGCGGAGGAGCGCCTTCTCGTCACCGAAGAGCAGCTCCGCCAGCGTCTTCGCCAGCTCCGTCTTGCCCACGCCCGTGGGGCCCAGGAAGAGGAAGGAGCCGATGGGACGCGACTCGTCCTTCAGCCCCGCCCGCGCCCGCCGGATGGCCTGCGACAGCACGCGGATGGCCTCCTCCTGACCGATGACGCGCTCGTGCAGCCGCGCCTCCAGCTCCAGCAGCTTCTTGCGCTCGTCCTCCGTCATCTGCGTCACGGGGATGCCCGTCATGCGCGACAGCACCTCCGCCACGTCCTCGGCGCGGACCTCCGGCATCTCACCGGACTTCTGCGTGCGGCGCTCCTTCTGCGCGCTCTGGACCTCGCGCTCGGCGGCGCTCAGCTTCGACTCCAGCTCCTGGATGCGCGGCCCCGCCTTCCGGCCGCGCGCCTCGTCGAGCGAGCGCTTCACCTTCACCACCTCATGCTCGGCGTTCACCAGGCGCTCCGGTGGCAGCGTGAGCCGCAAGCGCACCCGGGCCGCCGCCTGGTCCACCAGGTCAATGGCCTTGTCCGGCAGGAAGCGCCCGGTGACGTAGCGGTCCGACAGCTCCACCGCCGCCACCAGCGCCTCGTCCGCGATGCGCACGCGGTGGTGGGACTCGTAGCGGTCCTTGAGGCCTCGCAGAATCTCGATGGCCTGCTCGGCCGTCGGCTCCGGGACGACCACGGGCTGGAAGCGGCGCTCGAGCGCGGCGTCCTTCTCGATGCGCTTGCGGTACTCGTCCAGCGTCGTCGCGCCGATGACGTGCAGCTCGCCGCGCGCCAGGGACGGCTTGAGCATGTTGCCCGCGTCCATGGCGCCCTCCGCCGCGCCCGCCCCGACGATGGTGTGAATCTCGTCGATGAAGAGGACGATGTCCTCGCTGTGCGCCTTCACCTCGTCCATGACCTTCTTCAGCCGCTCCTCGAACTCGCCGCGGTACTTGCTGCCCGCGAGCAGGCCGGACAAATCCAACTGCAGCACGCGCTTGTCCCGCAGCGTGTCGGGGACGGCCGCGGAGATGATGCGCTGGGCGATGCCCTCCACGATGGCCGTCTTGCCCACGCCCGGCTCACCGATGAGCACCGGGTTGTTCTTCGTGCGGCGCGAGAGGATTTCGAGCGTGGTCTCGATTTCGTTGGCCCGCCCCACCACCGGGTCCAGCTTCCCTTCCGAGGCCAGGCTCGTCAGGTCGCGGCAGTACTCATCCAGCGTGGGCGTGGGCGACCGGCGCGCCTCGTCGGAGGACGGCGCCAGCGACTCCGCGACGGATGCGCGCGCCTTGCCATGCTGGGCGCCTTGCTCGCGCAGAAGCTCCGACGCCAGGCCTTCCCCTTCCTGGAGCAACCCCAGCAGCACGTGCTCGGGGCCCACGTAGGAATGCCCCAGCTCGAAGGCCTCCTGGTACGCGAGCTCCAGGGCGCGCTTGGCGTGCGGCGACAGCTCGGGCCGCTCCATGGGGCGCTTCCCACGGCGCAGCTCGGACTCGGCGCGCTCGGCGACGCGGGCCGGGTCCAGCTTCATGCGGCTGAGCGCCGCCCGTCCCAGCGGGTCCTTCGCGAGCGCCACCAGCAGGTGCTCCGTGTCGATGGAGGCCGCCCCCGCGCTTCGCGCCGCCTCGAAGGCCGCCTCCAGCACGCGCCGCGTCTCGTCGGAGAAGGCCTCGGTGATGTCGTAGCGCTCCACCGGCTGCTGGAGTGAGCGCGACAGCCCCCCGAAGTCCTCGTCTCCGAAGTCACTGAAGAACTGGTCGAAGAGCGACGTGCCCAGGCCCATGCGCCCGAAGCGCGAGCGCTGGCTGCTGCAGATGTCACACAGGGACTCGGTGGTCCGCCGGTTCCCCATGACGCGCGTGACGCGGGTGGTCGCTGGGCGCTGGTGGCAGAGGTCGCAGACATTGGCCATGGTTTGGGATCCCCCGGACGACGACGGTTCAACCCCAACACTAGGGACGGCCGGTGCGCCTCACCTCGGCCCCAGGCCAGGGCCGGGCGTCCAAGGTGGCCCCCCGTTGCACGGGACGCTAACCTGCCGGAAGAGTCGTTTTTCCACGCCCTCCGGGAGTCCCCGACATGTCCGAACAGAAACCCCGCCTGAAGCGCCCCGTGGAGAATGTCCGCGCCGAGCTGCTCGCGGACCCAGACACCCAGCGCATCGCGAAGTCCCTGGACATGGAGTTGGAGGCCTACGTCGAGCTGGTCCTCGACTACGCCCAGAACCCGGACAAGGAGCCAACGCTCATCGTCGCCCCGGACGAGGAACTGCGCGCCGCCGGCTACAACCCGCCGTCCACCCAGGACGTCGCCAACTTCTTCATCGCCGCCGCCAATGGCGAGCTGGGCATTGGCCCGCCCAAGTCCTATTACAGTGGCTTTGAAGGGAAGCAGGATGACGCGAACAAGCCGTCCCTGCGGGGGGATGAGGGCCAGGAGCCCGTGAAGGTGGACGAGGAGACCAGCCAGAAGCTCCGCCAGCACGTGCCCAAGGGCGGGCCTGATCGCGTCTAGCCGGATTTGACGCAACTTTCTCCCACGCTCCCCGACAATCCGTACATTCAACCTCTTTCGTAAAGGTTTTCCCCATGTCCGTTGGCGGCGCAGGTGGTTCGAACGGTGGCCGTGGCTCGAATGGCGCGAGCAGTGCTGGTCGGAGCGCCGCCGCGGGTGCGGCCAGCGCGGCGAGCAAGGCCGCGGGCGGTATCGCGGGCGCGCTGGGCGGTATCGGCAAGGCGCTGGGCGGCATCGGCAAGGCGGTAGGCGGCCTGGCGAACGGCCTCAGCGGCATCGCCGGCAAGATTGGCAGCGCGCTGGGTCAGGTGTCCGGCCTCGTCGACAAGGCGATGAGCGCCATCACCGGCCCGCTCAAGGGCATGATTGGCGGGCTGCTGGACAAGCTGCCCTTCGGCATTGGCCAGCTCGCCAAGCCCTTCGTCGACAAGTTCATCGACAACGGCCTGGCCATGGTCGCCGGCGGTCCGCTGGGCGGCGTGGCCTCCATGCTCGGCAAGGCCGGCACCGTGGGCAAGCTGGCGGACATGGTGGAGACGGTCCGCACCGGCGCGAAGACGGTGGGCGACATCGCCGAGGGCCGCTTCAACGCCCAGCAGATGGCGGCCTTCGCCCAGGCCCAGCTGATGCGCGGCCTGTAATCCCGAATCGGATGGAAGCTCCAGGGCCAGTTCCCACGCAGGTGGGGGCTGGCCCTTCGTTCGTTTCCGAGTCCGTGTGCGTCCGCACGCGGAGTGGCCACCCGGGGCATGACGCCGCTTGTTGCTGGCGACACCCGCCCGCAGCCGTTAAGGAGGGCCTCTCCCGCGCTGACGCCTCCATGCGAACCACTCATCGTCCCCTCACCACCTTGGCCCTGGCCTTGAGCCTCTTCATGGCCGCCTTGGAAGCCACAGTCGTTTCCACGGCCATGCCCACGGTGGTGGGTGAGCTGGGTGGCATCCAGCACTACGCGTGGGTCTTCACCGCGTACATGCTGTCGTCCACCATCACCGTGCCCATCTACGGGAAGCTGGCGGACCTCTACGGCCGCAAGCCCGTGCTCCTGTTCGGCATCGTGCTGTTCCTCGTGGGCTCCATCGCCAGCGGCCTGTCCACGTCCATGGCCATGCTCATCGGCTTCCGGACGCTCCAGGGGCTGGGCGCGGGCGCGATGCAGCCGGTGGCGCTCACCGTCATCGGGGACCTCTACACGTTGGAGGAGCGCGCGAAGGTCCAGGGCGCGTTCAGCGCGGTGTGGGGCATCGCCGGCCTGATTGGGCCCATCACCGGTGGCTTCATCGTGAAGTACCTCACGTGGCACTGGGTCTTCTTCATCAACGTCCCGGTGGGCCTGGGCTGCGTCGTGCTGCTGCTGAGCTATTTCCACGAGCGTGTGGAGCGCAAGCCCCAGAAGCTGGACTACGCGGGCGCCGCGCTGCTCACCGGCTGGGTGGTGGCGCTGCTCGTGGGCGTGCAGGGCGTGGGTGTGAATCTGTGGGGCCTGCCCGTGGCGGCGGTGCTGCTCGCGGCCTTCGTCGCCGTGGAGCGCAAGGCGGCCGAGCCCATCATCCCCATGTCCATCTTCAAGGTGCCGGCCATCGTCATCTCCTCCATCGCGGGAGCGCTCTTCTCCGCGGCGATGTTCGGGGCCACCACCTACGTTCCGCTCTTCGTCCAGGGCGTCCTGGGGGGAACGCCCACCGAGGCCGGCGGGATGATTACGCCGATGATTGTCGGCTGGCCGCTGGCGGCGCTCGTGGCCGGGAAGCTGCTGCTCAAGACGGGCTTCCGCCCGCTCATCGTGGGCGGGCTGGGCTTGACGGTGGTGGGCACGTCGCTGATGGCGCTGCTGCTGGGGCCCCAGGCCCCCAAGCTGGTGCCGGAGGTGGCCATGGGCCTGTTCGGCATCGGCATGGGCTTCGCGTCCACCGCGCTGCTCATCGCCGTGCAGACCAGCGTGGGCTGGGAGCTGCGCGGCGTGGCCACCGCCAGCAACATGTTCTTCCGCACCATCGGCGGCGCCATCGGCGTGGGGCTGATGGGCGGCGTCATGGTCTCGCAGCTGCTCAAGGACCCGACGGTGCCGATTTCGGCCGCCAACGCCTTGATGAGCCCCGACCATGGCCGGGACCTGCCCGCGGACCTGCTGGCGACGCTGAGCGGCGCGCTGGGCGCGGGGCTGAGCATCAACTTCTGGCTCATCTGCGCCTTCACCGTGGCCGCCTTCACGGCGGGGCTGTTCTTCCCCAAGGTGTCGCGCACCACGACGGTGTCCACCACCGAGGTGGCGGCGCCGCACTGACGTCCGTGCGGCGCCCCTGGGCGCGGCTTCAGAGGCCGTCAATCATCCGGAGGGCCACGTCCGGCATGAAGGTGCCGGCGGGCGTGTTGGGCGCGACGCCGCACTGGCCGTCGGAGTCCCCGGGGACCTTGATCCACAGGACCAGCTCCGCGCCGCCCACGCCCACCTGGTTCGTCGTGCCAATCCGCCGGCCGGCGGGGTTGCACCACTCCCCGTTGGAGCCATTGCCGTTGCGGCTGGTGTCCACCACGAAGGGTTTGGTGTAGCCGTACCGGCTGCTCAGCGAGCTGTTGACGGAGCCCGCGTACGAGGCCGACTGCGCGGTGGTGTAGAAGTTCGACACGTTGAGCGCGAAGCCCCGCACGTTGCGCACGCCCATGTTCTCCAGTCGCTGGGCCATGGTGTCCGCGTTGATCCACAGGGCGTTGCCCGCGTCCAGGTAGGCCCACGTGTTCGGCGCGCGGTCCCTGAACTGCTCGGTGGCGTAGCGAATCAGGCTGATGCGCGTCTGCCGCTCGGCGTCGTTCGACAGGCAGTCGAGCTGGGCGACGGCGTCCGGTTCGATGATGACGACAGCGGGACGGTTGCCGATGGCGGCGGCGAAGGATGAAATCCACGTCCGGTACGCCTCCGGCGACCCCGCGCCTCCGCCCGAGTGGCTGCCGCAGTCGCGGCCCGGGATGTTGTAGGCCACCAGCACCGGCAGCTTGTCCGCCGCGTCCGCTGCCGCGACGAAGCTGGACACCGCAGTGGTGATGTCTCCGCTCCACGCGGCGAACCAGCGCGCGGCCAGGTTGTTCGCGATGGAGGACTGGATGCGCGCCGCGCGCGAGTCCCCGCTGTTGGCCCGGACCCAGTTGGCGGGGTTGGAGTTCGGGTCGATGTAGAAGCCGCTCGTCATCCCCAACGGCCCGCCGCCACCGCCGCCGTCCTCCGTGGTGAGCGAGATGTCATCGATGAACGCGCTGAACCCTGTCGCGCGGCCTCCCATCTGGAAGGTGACCTGTCCCGCCTGCGTGGCCAGCGTCGACGTGAAGGGGAACGTGAAGCGGCGCGACGTGCCGTCCAACGTTATCTGCCGGTCCAGCGGCGCCGTGTACGGCGGGCTCTCCAGTTGCACCGTCACGCGGACCGTCGTGCTCACCGAAGCGGAGGCGGTGAAGGACAGCGTGTACGCCCGGCCACTCACGAGCGGAATGTCATCCTGGCCAATCAGCGCGTCCCAGGGGTTGGCCGTCCCGCCCCCCACGTCCACGCGCAGCCGGGCGTTCTCCACGCGGGACTGCGTGTTGGGGCCACTCCACCAGGGCGATACGGTGCCGCCGCTGAAGGTGCCATTGGAGACGAGCTCGGTCAGCGCATCGGCGCGAATGCCGAGCGCCTCGGGCTCCGCCGGGGCGGGCGGCTCCGAGGGACCACAGGCAGTCGCGATGGCCGCCGCGAGCATCAGCGCGGCCGGAGCGGTGAAGCGACGAAACGGTGAACAGGCGGAGTCACTTGGTTGCACGAAGCCCTTCCTCCCGCCCGCGCGAGGACGCCAGGGAGCGGCGCCCGGAGTGACGCGGGCTGTGTCGAGTGCGTGGCCCGTGGGTGGCCCCGCGAGCACGCGGCGCCACACTTGCACGTTTTTCCTGATTTCCAGCCCTTCAATCCGCTGTGGTTCAGCGAAGTGCGCGCAGATGAACAGGCGGCACGCGGTACTCAGAGGCCTGCTCCACCACGCGGCCCAGCCGCAGCAGCAGGTGCTCCTCGTAGGGGCGGCCCGTGAGCTGGAGCCCCACTGGGAGCCCCTCTTCGTCGAAGCCGGCTGGCACCGACAGCGAAGGGAAGCCCGTCAGGTTGGCCAGGCGCACGAAGCGCATCAGGGCATCGACGACGGGCAGGTTCGACTCGCCATCCGGAAGCGCCGCCTCCGGGATGAGGGGCGCCGTGGTGGCCGTCGTCGGCGTGACGAGGACGTCCACGCCCGCCATCTGCGCCAGCAGCTCGCGCGTCAGGCGATGCCGGTGCCGCAGGGCGTGCACCAGGTCCGTGGCCCGGAAGTGCCGACCAATGGCCAGGTTGGTGCGCGTGTCGAGCCCGAACTCCGACGGATGCGCCTTCACGTGGGGAAGCATCGCCTCCGACATCTCACTCAAGATGATGCAGCTGTGCGTCCACAAGACGGTGTTGAGGTCGGGAGGCGGAAGCTCCACCACGCGCGCGCCCGCGGCAGACAGCGCGGCCACGGCTTCCTTGCAGCGGGCGACGACGTCCGCGTCGGCGTCCTCGAAGTAGTCCCAGCAGATGCCCAGCCGCACGCCGCTCAGGCCCTCATCCTCGTAGCCAGACAGGTGATGCGGCGACTGCCCCTGTGAGACGAGGTCATGTCCATCCGGCCCCGCGAGCAGCGCATAGGCGGCGGCGACGTCGTCCACGGTGAGCCCCATGGGGCCCACGTGGCCCACGTTCCAGCACAGCGGCGGCACGCCCGTCTCCGGGATGCGGCCCCACGTCGCCTTGAGGCCGACGATTCCGCACAGGGCCGCGGGGATGCGGATGGAGCCGCCACCGTCGGCGCCGATGCTCAAGGGGCACAGGCCCGCGGCCACTGCGGCCGCGGAGGCGCTGGAGCTGCCACCGGTGATGCGGCCCGTGTCCCAGGGATTGCGGGCGGCGCCGTGGTGGGGGTTCAACCCGATGGGGTTGATGCCAATCTCATTCATGTTGGCCTTGCCGAGGATGATGGCGCCCGCGGCCTTGAGCCGGGCCGCCACCGTCGAGTCCGCCGTGGCCTCCTGTGTGCGGAACCGCGTGCCCAGCGTGGTGGGGAACCCGGCCAGGTCGACCTCGTCCTTCAGCACGACGGGAATCCCGTCGAGCACGCTCAGCGGGCGGCCCGCGCGCAGCCGCTCAGTGGACGCCTCCGCGGCCCGGTGCACCTCGTCCGGCTTGCGGGAGATGAACAAGCCCAGGCGCTGCTTCCCGCTGTCCATGCGGGCGATGGACTCATGAATGCGCCGCACCACGGCCACCGGGTCCGTGGCGCCCTCGCGGTAGGCGCGGACATAGGACGCGACGCTCTCACGCTCCGGTGGGCTGGCGGACGCGGCGATGGCGCGCGCGGCCTGCTCCGTGGGCGTCTGCGACTCCGTGGCCGCGGTGCCCTGGGGCAGGGGGAACTGGAGCGGCGGCGCATCCCCCGCCGGGAGCTCACGCCAGCGCTCGATGCCGCTGTCCCGCGTCAGCTTGTCCAGCATCACCGACCCGACGCCGCTCTCGAGCGCGTTCACGAAAGCCTTGAGCGCCAGGCCCGACACACGGGGCGCCTTCACGGGGTTGCGTTGGTAGGTCATTGCGCGGCAGCCTACCCCCGAGCCGGCGATACCGCATGAGCGATGGTGGCCCATTCAGCGGCACGCCTCGTCGTGAGCCAGATACCGCGCGTCCGGGACGGCGGCGGCGACGCGTCGCAGGAAGGGCTCCGAGTCCACGAACTGCTCCAGGTGAAGAACGCCGCTTCCAGGACCGCGACCGGCGAGCAACTCGCGAGCCACCTCCGCCGCGACCCGCCCCGTCAGCATCGCCTCTCGCCGGCCTTGCAGTGTCATGACCCGCGTCGCGGGCATGCCCGCGGAGTGTCCCCTCGCCTGCGCCAGAACCGAACACACATCCGAGCCCGCGTGGACCCGCAGGGCCAGCCAGGTCGCGGCACGTCGGAGCGGTGGCCATCGCAACAGCCGGCCCATCCCCAGTCGGACGGCGAGCGCGGCCAGACGGCCCAACCCAGGTGGGTCGAAGCACAGCCATGTCGACACGGTGGGAACGGACAACGTGCGTGCAACGGTTCGCTGGTCCGGGAAGTTGAACCGCCACGCACGGCGCGGCCTCGCTTCTCCAGGGAAGTGGACCCAGGTGGCCTCGTGGAACCCGTGGACACGGTGGAGTTGTCCCTGTCGGTAGACGTCGAACGGCGCGGAGAGGTTCTCCAGCGTCCATTCGATGGCCGCCGCGCCGTGAATGTCGCCGCCACCCAGCAATACGAAGAGGTCCAGTTGCTCCACGGTGTCGAGCAGAGACGCCGCCCGCGCCGCCAGGACCTGCGTGAGCCCCGGAGCCACCCCCACGCTGAGCACAGCGGTGCTCCCCGATTGAGCCGCGACGGGCGCCAGTCGCTCGAAGGCGGCCAAGGACACCTCCGATGCCGACACGTCGACGTAGTCGAGGCCTGAACGCAGGCAGTACTCGACAAATGAAGATGCCTGTTGGTCCAGGCACATCACCACGAGCGCGACACCGTTCAGGTGCGCCACGGCATCGGACGCGGTGACGTCGAGCGCCCGCGCCCGTGTCCCCTCCCCCGTGCGCCGCGCGAGCGACTCCGCCTTGGCCCTGCTGCGGCCAGCCACCACCACGCGGCCCGGGAACGCGGGAGCCAGGATGCGAACGACCTCCTGCCCCACCTGCCCGTAGCCGCCCACCACGAGGATGTCCCCGGTGCGTCCCACAGCGTCCATCTTCGAACCTCTCCGTCATGCGTCCGGAAGGGTTCTGCCGCCAGTTTCCGTGGAATGCGACCAAGGTCCGTGAACATCATCTGTGCGGACCACGCATCAATGCCCTCGCTCTCGAACATTGAAGCCTTCGTTCGCGCCGCCGAGCACGGTGACTTCACCCGTGCGGCGCGGAAGCTCCAGCTCACCGCGTCGGCCGTGAGCCGGCGCATTGCCCGCCTGGAGGAGGAACTGGGCGTCGTGCTCTTCCGGCGGACAACCCGCGCCATGCAGCTCACCGAGGACGGTCGTGCGTTCTACGCCCGCTGCCAGCGCATCCTCGGGGAACTGGAGGATGCGAAGGAGTCGCTCTCCCGTTCCCGGCACAGGCCCGTGGGCGTGCTCCGAGTGAACGCGCCACAAGTCATCGGCCAGCTGGTGCTCATGCCGGCGCTGCCTCGCTTCCTCACGGCGTACCCTGGCGTCGAGCTGCGCCTGACACTCCGGGACGAGGTGGTGGACCCCATCACCGAAGGCGCCGACGTGCTCCTGAGACTTGGAATCCTGGAGGACTCGAGGCTGGTGGCTCGGAAGCTGGGCACCACGCGGTTGCTCGCCTGCGCCGCCCCCGCGTACCTGCGACGTCACGGCCGACCCGAGACGGTGGCGGACCTGCGCCGGCACAACTGCCTGGGCTTTCTCCGAGAGAGCGCGCCCGCCTCCTGGCTGCTGCATGACGGGAGCGACCCGGTGAGCGCCGAGCCCCGAGGCACGTTCCACACGAACCACGGTGCCACCTTGCGTGAGGCGACCGTGCTGGGCCTGGGCATCGCCCAGCTCTTCGACTTCATGGTGGCCCGCGAACTGGAATCCGGAGCGCTCGTGCCCGTTCTGGAAGAACAGGCGGGTGCGCCCCGCCCCATCCATGCTTTGTACCCGCGCGGTAAACACCTTCCCTCGCGGGTTCGCGTCTTCTTGGACTTCGTGGCTACGCTCTTCCCCCGGTGAGCGGAGAGCAAGTCGTTGAGCAGGAGGAGCTACATGCAAAGGGCAGACGGCGCACGGCGCAGCTCACTCGACACCGTGCTGCGGGAGCGGTTCGGACTGACGGACTTCCGCCCCGGGCAGCGCGAGGTTCTCGATGCGCTGCTCGGTCCGAGCGCCGCGGCGCTCGCGGTGTTCCCCACGGGTGGCGGCAAATCACTCTGCTATCAGCTTCCGGCGTTGCTGCTGGAGGGCATCACGGTGGTGGTCTCACCGCTGATCGCGCTGATGAAGGACCAGATTGACGCCCTGGCCCGGCAGGGCATTCGCGCCGCGCGGCTGGACGCCTCGCTGTCGGTGGACGACTCACGGGAAGTCACGCAGGCGCTGCGTGAGGGTTCGCTCAAGTTGTTGTACGTGGCACCCGAGCGCTTCAACAACGAGCGCTTCACCGCCCTGCTCCGTGAGCTGCGCATCTCCCTGTTCGCGGTGGATGAGGCGCACTGTGTCTCGGAGTGGGGCCACAACTTCCGGCCGGACTATCTGAAGCTGGCGAAGGCCGCGCGGGAGCTGTCGTCCGAGCGAGTCCTCGCGCTCACCGCCACGGCGGCGCCCTCCGTCGTGCGGGACATCTGCCAGGGCTTCGGCATCCCCGAGGAGAACGCGGTCGTCACGGGCTTCTACCGGCAGAACCTCACACTGGAGACAACCCCAGTTCACGCCGAGGTCCGCGACGCACTGCTCGTCGAGCGGCTCGGTTCCCGAGCGCCCGGCCCCACCATCGTCTACGTCACGCAGCAGAAGACCGCCGAGCGCGTGGCCGCGTTCCTCTCCGCCGAAGGACTCCCCGCCAGCGCCTACCACGCGGGCCTGGAGTCGGAGGTCCGTGAGCGGGTGCAGGAAGCTTGGATGGCCTCCTCGAATGGCATCGTCGTGGCCACCATCGCGTTCGGGATGGGCATCGACAAGGCGGACGTACGGGCCGTGTATCACTACAACCTGCCCAAGGGCCTGGAGAGCTACAGCCAGGAGATCGGCCGCGCCGGGCGCGATGGAGCGCCGTCGGTGGTGGAGCTGTTCGCGTGTCCGGACGACGTCTCCAGCCTGGAGAACTTCGCGCTCGGGGACACCCCCACGCGGGAAGCGATTCAAGGTCTGGTGACGGAGTTGCTCAGCCTGGGTCCCGAGCTGAGCGTCGACATGTTCGCTCTGTCCAGCCGGCATGATGTGCGGCCGCTCGTGCTACGCACGGCGCTGACGTACCTGGAGCTCGAAGGCGTGCTGAGGCAGGGCACGCCGTACTACGCGGGCTACAAGGTGCAGCCGCTCGTGTCGCTCGATGCGCTCGTGGGGCGCTTCCAGGGAGAACGGGTGCAGTTCCTGCGCGACGTGTTCGCCCAGGCGAAGAAAGGACGTACCTGGTACTCGCTGGACCCGGCCGAGGTGGCGAGCTCGCTACGACAGCCCCGCGAGCGGGTGGTCCGGGCCATCGAGTATCTCGAGGAGCAAGGAGTCGTGTTGCTCCAGGTGTCTGAGCCGCGTCAGCGATTCACTCGGCTGCGCTCCCAGGAGGACGCCGCGGCGCTCACCACGCTCCTCCATCAGCGCTTCCAGCAGCGCGAGGTTCAGGAGGTCACGCGTGTTCGGGACGTGTTGAAGCTCGTCACCCATGCGGGGTGCCAGAGCAATGCGTTGGTCGCCCACTTCGGTCAGCGGCGGGAGCAGCCATGTGGGCACTGCACCTTCTGCCGGACCGGGGAGGCCCAGATGCTCCCCGCGGTGCGCCGGAGGCCGGCGCTGCCCGCGGGCCTCGACGTGGCGGGCTTCCGAGCCCTGGCCGCGAAGCATCCCGAGGCGCTCCGGCACCCGAGGCAGGCCGCGAGGTTCCTCTGTGGATTGAGCAGTCCCGCCCTCACGCGGGCGAAGCTCGGGGGACACAAGCTGTTCGGCGCGCTGGAGGGCTGGCCCTTCGCGGAGGTGCTGAGCTTCTGTGCCCAACTGGCCGTGGCTTGACGGGCATCACCCCTGGTCGAGCACGCCCGAGCGATAGTCCTCGAAGGCCTGGCGGATCTCCTCGCGGGTGTTCATGACGAACGGGCCGTACTGGACGATGGGCTCACGTAGAGGGCGTGCGGCGGCGATGAGCAGCTCGCTCCGGCGATTCCGCGCGCGAACGCGAAGCCGGCCTCCCGGGCCGAGCAATGCCAGCGAGCCCTCGCGCACCGGCTTCGACGTGCCTTCGGGGCCCACGTCTACCTCGCCCGTGGACACGAAGGCGAAGGCGGTGTGGTCCGCCGGTGTGTCGAGTTCGAAAGGGCGGTCGTCCTCGAGCGCCAGGGTCAGCAAGAGCGGCTGCGTGGGGCGCTCACGCACGGGGCCCTGGAGCCCGTTCATGTGGCCCGCGATGACACGCGCGCGGCTCCCCGAGGGAGACAGGCGCTCCTCCGCGAGCTGCGCTGGCGTGTGATCCTGGTAGGCGGGCGGGCACAGCTTCTCCTTCGCGGGGAGGTTGAGCCAGAGCTGGAAGCCGGACATGAGCCCCTGCACCTGCTCCGGCATCTCCGAGTGGATGAGACCACGGCCCGCAGTCATCCACTGCGAGCCCCCTCCGGCGATGAGCCCGCTGTTGCCACGGCTGTCCCGGTGGCGCATCCGCCCGTCGAGCATGACCGTGACTGTCTCGAAGCCCCGATGCGGGTGATTCGGGAAGCCGTTGATGTAGGCCCCGGGGTCATCGGAGTGGAACCGGTCCAGCATGAGGAACGGGTCGATGTTCCTCAGCGCGGGCTGCCCGATGACCCGCGTCAACTGGACCCCTGCCCCATCCGTCGCGGGAATGCCTTCGAGCGCCTGCACCACGCTGCGCTGCGACTGCAGGATGACTGCGGGTGATTCCGAACGCCGACACCCCACGACCGAGGCGGCCACGAGCAGGCCTGACTGAAGGAGGAAGCGGCGGCGGGAGGTGGCGTTCATGGAGGGCTTGCCGGAAACCGGAGGTGCGCCCCCGAGCCTCCTCCGGGAGCCGCCCGGAGTCCATGCACGAGCCGGGGATCGAACCCGGACGGCCCTTACGGGCCAGCGGATTTTAAGTCCGCTGCGTCTGCCAGTTCCGCCACTCGTGCCCAGTAAAATTAGGTACTTACTGGTCCCTATTGGCCCCGCTTTGTTGGAAGAAAGTTGGAACGACTGGAACGGCATCGGTCCACAACATCGCCCTTCCTGAACGAGGAGGGGCGCTTCACTCCTAGTGACAGCGCCAATCTAGCCGGAGGATCCTGGACCGGCTCCGCGCCACCAGCAAGCCGAAAGCACCTGGGCGGGGAAGCCCCGTGGCTAGGCCGTCGTCACGTCATCCGGCTTGCGCTTGCCGCGACCGCGAGGCGGCGTGAGCCCCATCGCATCCAGCGCCTCTTCTGCCTGAGCTGCACGCGCCCTGAGTTCCGCAGCGGCATCCGCCTTCGTGAAGGTGCCCCCAATCCAGGCGGCCAGGTCTGCGGCCAGCTCACCGGCAGACTGGTAGCGCTCACGGGGGGAGACTCGCAGAAGCCGGTTCAGCGTCACGCGCAGCCCCTGGGGAAGCCCCTCCGTCATCGCGTCCACGTCCGCATCCGTCAGCGTCGCGGCACGCCAAATCGCGTCCTCGACCATGGATGACGCCCCCGCCAGCGTGGCTCGCTCGATTGCCTGCGAAACCCGCCGACGCTTCTTCGCGGACAGCGAGCCCATGACTTCGGGGGTGAGGACATCCGGGCAGAAGAGCAGATTCTTCCCCGTCGCCAGTTCGAGAAGCACGACCCCCAGCATGAAGAGGTCCGAGCGCGCATCGACGCGCCCGCCAAGCAGCATCTCAGGCGACGAATAGAAGTAGTCCCCTCGCGGGCTGCAAACAGAGGAAGCCACGCGTCCCGGCAAGTCGGACAGCGCGAGACCGAAGTCGCCGAGCCGAACCGAACCGTCCCAGTCGACGAAGATGTGCGCAACGTCGATGGCGCGGTGAACGATGTTCAAGGGGCGCCCGCTGTTGTCCTTCGCCGTGTGCGCGTACTCAAGCGCTGCCGCCACCTGCGAGCCCACGAACATCACGAAGAGGGGCGAGAACCATCGACGGCACTCGACAACGAGCGTCAGTAGCTCGTTCAGAGAGTTCCCGGATGGATGCTCGGCGCTGACGTACCAGTAGCCCTCAACCTTGTGGAGCCCATGGACCTTGAGGATCGCCGGGTGCGAGAGGGAGGCGGCAAGACGAACCTGTTCATCAAGCTTTGCTCGCGCCCGTCGAACCCGACCCCCTTCTTTCTCCGATGGCGCGGGAACCGCCTTGAGGAGCACCTTTCCACGAGGCGCCCCCGAAGCTGCTCGCAGCCGTGCCACGAAGAGGGACATCCCGTGGTGCGTCGGCCCCAAGTCCTCGCGGAACTCATAGCCGACCCCATCCGCCGAGAAGAGAATCGCCCCGGGCGGAAGCTTGAATTCGATTGCTTTCGACATGCCGTTTCCCCTCGTGCGCAAACTCGCAACCACGCGGCGAGGGAAGCTACCTGCTGCATCCGGTCGAGGGAACGCCCTCACAGGTATGGGGGACAAAACGGCTTGGACGGCCCAATTCTGGCCTCCTACCTATTACGTCTTCTCGGGACTCTCAGGGCCAGCGGTCCACGACGTAACCGCCTCCGGTGTTGAGCGCCTTCACTCGGCCGTCTTCGTAACCATCGGCAGGCTTCTCGACCACGAAGCAGACGGGGCGTTCGTCCTGTCCCGGCAGCTTCACGCGGTCGTAGCGGATGACCAGCGCAGGCCCTTCCGAGCGCCCCATGCGGTCAGAGAGGAAATACGCCTTCCCGTAGAAGCGGGTTCCGGGAGGGGTTACAGCTCTTTGACGAGAATCTACGCCTTTGGGAACGATCCCCATCACATCCCCCCCTGCCGTGAACCAAACTTGGTCGAATGGGCCCTGGCGACTATCAAGGGTGAGGCGGAATGACTCGTTAATCTCCCAACGAAGGTCTTCCCGCATCGTCTCTTCCGCACCAGACGGGCAGGTGAACGACTCAGGCCGAATCTGAGCCCCGGGGCAACCCGCCGCGAG
The DNA here is from genome assembly GCF_013372585.1 of Myxococcus sp. AM010. NCBI lineage: Bacteria > Pseudomonadati > Myxococcota > Myxococcia > Myxococcales > Myxococcaceae > Myxococcus > Myxococcus sp. AM010. The sequence goes on along the minus strand of NZ_JABXEO010000011.1, from coordinate 96,437 downwards.
CGCCGCAACGAGCGTCATCGTCGCGCAGTCGGCAACAGCGGTGGCCTTCGTCCTCCCGCCCGGCGGGCGTCCTTGGGTCGGGGCCTTGGGTGACGGAGTCGTCTTCACGGTTGAACCTTCCTTCGGGGCGGCAGTCTCAGGGCCCGTCAGCAGCACAGGCGGGGGGCTAGGTGGTGACATAGCAGGGGCGGCCGATACGAGCGGCGCGGAATGTGGGGAACTGGGAGGTGGTGGAGCACTCGCAACCTGCGGCTCTCGTTGCTGCGTCAGTTCCCCTCGGCTGAGCCAGAAGCCCCCGGCTACGACAAGGGCGATGAGGGCAGCGAGGCCCCCCAGGAGCCCACGCCATCCCCGGCCAGAACGCGTAGGCGCCCCAGGAAGGCTTGAGTTCGCAACTGGGGGCATCCGCTGTTCCGATGGTCCCCCCTGCCGCTGCTCGGATGGTGAATGCACCGGGGTCAGGTACTCCGCGCTCGAATAGGCCAGGAGTTCGCCTAGTTCGCGACGTAGTGCCTCGGTGTCGACGGGGCGCTTTGCAGGGTCCCGCGATAGGACGCTCGCGACGAGGTCGTTCAACGCTTCCGGCACGCGCACGTTCAACGCACGCGCGGGCGGGGGCAATATGACTGTACTGTTGAGCGAAAAGCGCGCTTGAATCTCGGTCGGGCGGGGGTCTGTCAGCAGCTCATAGAGCATCGCTCCGACCGCGAAAATCTCGTCCGCGACACGAAATGCGTACTTCGCGCGGTGCTCTGCCTTGTGTTCCCGGAGCCATTTGAATTGCTCAGGCGCGCGAAAGCGGTCCGTGCCCGGAGGCAAGCCACCATCCGTTAGCTCTTCGGCCAACGAGTAGTTCGCACAACTAAAGTCGATAATGATTGGCTCGCCATCACTCTTTCGAACCAGAACGTTGGACAGTTTCAAATCCCGATGCAGGACGCCGCGACTGTGCATATAGGACAGCGCGGAGCAAAGCTTGTCGAAGACCTGCAAGACCTCCCGCACCGTGGGATGTTTCCGCTCCGCCCACTCCGCTAGCGTCCAACCATCAATGTACTCAAGCGCGAGATAGACGTTCCCATGCTCGAAGTACCCATACCCACGATGCTTGACGATGTTCGGATGGTCCAGGAGTAGAAGCGCCGAAAGCTCCCGAAGTGTCCTTGCATGAGTTTGCTTGTCGTCCCCGCTCGAATCCCGGTGACGCGCCAACTTGAGCGCACATCTCCGGCCGTGTTTCTCAACGAGGAAAACGACTGCAAAACCACCGTTGCCAAGCTCTCTGATGACACGCCAGCCATCAACGGACATCCCAGCACGCGGGAATATCGAAATCACGTTCATGGAGTCGCCCCAGTGGATGCCTTCGGAAAACGCACATTGGGGACATTGAGCGTGCGCCCATCTCCAACCAGCTCCAAATTAAAAACAGGGCTCACAGGCAATTGCGGCAGGTCGGCCACCATAAACACCCGTCGACTCTCTCCTGGCTGAATCGCTGATGTATCTGCCATCACAATCCGGGCACGAAGAGGCAAGCCAACCCGCCCAGTCAATGTTGCCACTCTCGGTCCCCACGGTGCCTGTCCGACGTGATTGACCACCACTGCATCAACCAGCACCCAACCCTTCCCCCGATAGGCTATCGCCGACTGAACGTGAAAGCCTCGCCCTGCATCGGTATAATCCTTGATTGGCGTAGCCGAGACACCTTCCTTATCAACAAGTCCCAGCAGCACGAAGTCTTCGGGTCTGGGCGCTCGCGGTTGGTCAACGGGGCATGCCGCACCTGCTAGCTCAGGACGCTGAACATTGATCTGAATGTCCACTTCGGCCGGGTCCGTCACCAGCGAGAAGGCAGCTCGCGCGGGAGCACGACCATCCGCGAAGAAGACCCCGACTTCGTAGCGCTCACCTTCGGCAAGGTCGGCCACCGGCTGGACGATGACCGACCGTTCCCCGGCGTCTAGAACGCGAATCCGTGACTCGTCGAAGGTGAGCGTCTTCCGGTTGATGGGGGCCGGAAACAGGAAGACCGTCGGCGTGCCGTGCGCCACCCGGACGACAGGAAGTGAATCGGCAGGGCCGTTTGCAACGGACACCGCTCGGTCCCGCTTCGCGCGTTCCGCTTGTGCCGCCACGGCTGGCGTCGCAGCCCCCCACACGAGAACGAGCGCAAGGGCCAATCTGACCGGTTGGATCAAAGGCGCATGACCTCCCGGTGCCACACGCTACCATCGGAAGGCCGCTCGCAGTGGAACCATCTACCGCGCCCCGCTACCGGGAGGGTCAGGTGCCCCCTCAAGAGCTGCTCGCCCCGGCGCAACTGTGAGCGACGCCGGGGCCAGCCCAGGGGTTGCGATGGGGTCGTTCAGACCTCTTCGAACTTGCCCCCGACGATGCCGTTCGCTTCAAGGGCAGCCTTGATCTCTTCATCGACAATAATGGGGATGTGATAGCCCCAGAGCCGGAAGACGCGGGCGTCGCGGACCTTCGCCTTATCGATCCGCAGCCCCGAAACGGAACGGTATTCGCCAAGTCGTTCCGGCTCTCCGTCCTCTTCCGTGAAGAACTGAACCTCTTCACACGCCGCGTCGTCAATACAGCGAACGGTGCGAGCTACGTTCAGCAGGTAGTACGGCTCGCGTTGCCCCTCAACCACGACAGGGAATAGCTGAACGTCATCAGGCGCCATCTCACGGAACACGTAGGCCACACGCGCGCCAACAATCGGCGTTCCTCCAACGGTCGTCTTGTCGAAGTCGAGCGCCTTCCCGGGCCGGGATAAAGGGACGCGCAGCAACTCAGGGGGCTCTACTGGCCTTCCTTCGACGAACGCCCAGATATTGGGAACGGTCTGCCCCTCTGGACTGGTGGGCTCAGCCAGATACCAACGACCCGGCACATACACATCGAAGTCGAGGCCGAAGAATCGTCGTTCCATGAATCATACTCCCGGGTCTTTCAGAATGAGCTTCCGCATCTTAGTTCCCGCCGTCGTAAGGTCACGAGCAATTTTTCTCAACTCGTTGACCAACTTACTCCGACACTGCGCGGTGTCTCTGCATCCCTTCATCGCAATGCTGATTCGGTTCAGCACTTCCTGATGGTACTCGCGCGTGTGGGAGCCCTTGTGGCCTCTGATGCGAACCAGGTTTGCGGCATCATCCAAACTCAAGCCTGCCTGCCTAAAGAAGTCCCTAAAGACAGGAGTCCACGGGCCACCTGTCCTGTCGGACTTATCATTCTTGTCAGTGCAAATATGGTGAATTTCGCCATCAGGGTCGCCCTGAATCCGCCCTCCGACTCCCACGGCAGAGCCAGCCCCAGCGCCTTCGCCCATCGCGACTGCGGCAACCGCCGTCGGTGCGAGCGTCACGTTCAGCACCCCAGCCGACGAAATCGAGATTGCCTGAACCTCTCCGGCCAGCGCGCCCGCTAACTGGAAGCCCCCCTCAAGCTGCGCCCGGGAAGCCGCCTGGGCGAAGCCCGGCATCTTCGGTCCCTGCGCCGCCATCGCGCTCTTCCCTCCCAGCGCTGACAGCGCCACGATCACCAGGACGCGAGCCCCATTGTCCCCCAGCACCTTCCCGAAGCGATGCCCAGCCCTCTCCAGGTCCGCGAAGCCCGCCGCATCCCGGGACTCGTCGAGCAAGCGCAGGAACCCCTGGCCGAGATTCCACACCGGCCCCGTCCCAAGATAGGCGATGAGAGAGGCAGTCAGGGCAATCGCGATGACCTTCGTAATGGGCTCGGGGACTACCAGCATCACGAGCGCTGTTCCGATTATCGTCGTAACCATCGCCCGCAGGGCGGCAGGGTTCACCATGTCGCGAATCGCGTCCTCGACGCCGGACCACACCGTATCGAGTGCGAAGTAGAGTGCAAGCATTCGCCGTTCAGAGGGGCCCAGCGAGAACCCACCGGCAAGCATGCTCAGGCAGCTATGGGGCTCGTCCTGGCGCTGGCAGATACGCTCGTATGCCGAAGGGACAGACCTGGCCTGCGCGCCGTCAACGAGTCCTCCGGACGACGCGAGCAACGAGCGGCGACCGTCCTCCTCAACCTCCCTGAAGGCGACGTCGAGCCTCATGTCGAGCACGAGCTGCGCGACAGCACGCTTGAACTCGTCGTTGCCTATCTCGACAGGGTCAGACTCAACCGGAGTGAAGGCGATTGGCTCCCCTCGCCCCGTATTCAGATGCACGACACGAGTCGACGCGCACCCGCTCGCAAACAGCAACAGTGCAGCAATTCCTAAAGCTCTCATGCAGCCCCCGGGTCAGCCGCCAGGACATCGGCAGGCAGGGGCCACATAGCAACCGCGTCTGACAATCTCCATGGTCCTACGAGACTATGGGAACCTTGCAGGTCTACTGCATTGCCGGCCTCTACCGCGCCCAGGACGGACTAACATGGCAGGCCGACGAGCAGCGCCGCGAACCGCAGGCCAGGTCGCCCCCGTGCCAAGCCCCCGGGGCATTCCGGCAGACCTACTTTACCATTCACTATCGCTTATGTATGAAGGCGGCCGGGCGGCTGCGGTGAGTACGTAGTTCACGGCGTCGCGAGGTCTCAGACCGACCGCGCCGATTCCGCAGCCGCCCACTGTCAGTTCGCCAGCCTCGCAACGGCGAACCCTGCCCCAAGCCCAGCAAGCAGGGCCACGACGGCGACCGTAAAGGACACGTCCCCGGCCTGCTGGCGTAGCGACTCGTTCTCGGCGCGCAGCCGCTCAATCTCCGACGCGGTTCGAATGCAGCGGCTCTCCGACAGCCAGCAGCCGCCCTCGACTTCGACGGCTGCCGTACCTCCATCCGGGAAGAGCTGAGCGCGCTCGACGCCGATGACTTCCGAGCCCGACGCGGGAACGGCGAGCAGCAAGGCCAGCACGAGCGCGCCGAGCTTCACTTGTCGCCCCGGGAGTCGAGTTGCTCCAGCACGGCAATCGCTGCGGCTTTCTCCGCGACCTGCCCAGCGGCAATCGCGCCCGCAAGCTCTGCGCGGGTAACGGCGGCGCTCCCGAACAGAATCCGCTTGATGATGGTGAAGCCACCAGCAGCCGTCAGGGCAACTTGCAGCGCCGTCAGCATCAGCGCCAGCGAGAACGGCGCCCCCGCAGCGAGCGCGTTCGCTACCGCTCCAGCGAGCGAGACGCCCAGCACGAGGACCGCGCCGCCCCTGTCGGTATTGAAGAACGGGATGAACCTGCCGCCGAACTTCCGCAGCAGATAGACGAGCACCACCACCACCAGGGCGGCGAGCAGCGCGTAGTTCCGGCTCGTCACGGCATCGAGAAGAAGGCGCGCGAACTCCTCGAACTGCTCGGGGTTCGGCCCGACTACACCAGCGTCAACCATGTTGCCTCCGGGTTAGAAGCCCAGCCGTTTCAGTTCGGCCGCGAGCTTCGGGTTTGCTGCACGCCACTTCGGCGACTGACGCTCGGCATCGAGGCGAGCCCACACGTCGCCGAGGGAACTCTGTTGGACCAGGGTGCGAAGCGGCTTGAGCTGATGCGCGCTCACGTACCCCGGCCACTGCACATGAGGGGAGTCGCCGAACCTGCCGCCCCATACGAGGCCCGCCTTCGTGGATTCCTCGCCCAGCACGCGGTAAGCCGACTTGCGCCAATCCGGTTGAACGCCAAGTCGCGGGCTCGCGTCGCAGACGAAGTCGAAGGCGAGCCCGTAGTTGTGCGCGGACAAACCTGCGGGTGATGCCTTGCCGCCCTTCCCCGCCAAGTACAGCCGCCGAAGCTCCGCCTGCTCCGGCAGGTCACGGAAGCCGTGCGTCGCGACGTAGCGAACGCCACGGGCCGCACAGCGCGCGATGACCACCAGGGACACCCCGACGAACGGCGGATAGACGCGGTCAAGCTCGACCCGCTCGAAGTTTGCATGGGTCATCACGAGCCCCGCCCGCCCGACTGAGTCATGCGAAGCAGCTCCAACTCGACGACCTGCTGAACCTGAGCCGGGAGCCCTCGGGTGAACTCGTCTCGCCACCGACGCAACGCGCCCAACTCCACCGCCACGGCGTTGATGCGCTCGTCCTGCCGCGCGACCTTCTCAACAAGGGCCCGAATCTCCCCGACCAGGGACTTCGCGGCCCAGGTGAGGACGCCGACGCCGGCCGTTCCAAGCAGGGAGCCGACTACGAGCTGCACGGACTGAGTCTCTTCTGCGGTCACGGCGCCACCGGAGCGAAAGGGTGCTCCCGGTAAATGCGTGTGACTTCTGAGAGTGGCCCAGTTCCCTCGGCACAAGCAGCAGTCGAAGACTGCGGCGCGCGAAGTCGAAGCTCAAGGTGAGGCTACATTTGCATACCCCATCGTGACTTCGACAAGCCCTTCATGAACCAAGGGAGTCAGATTAGGCTTCGCGCTGTCGTATTCCTACGAGTAAGCGCTAAGGAGAATTCGTACATGGCAGAGAAGATACGAAAACAGCATTACGTCTGGGAACACTATCTGACTGGCTGGGCAGTGGGGGGAAAGGTGTGGTGTCAGCGTGGCAAGAATCGATTTCAAACAAGCACAGAGAACATTGCCCAACGGCGCGACTTTTACAGGCTTCGGGAGATGAGCGAGCGAGATGTACTTCTGGTAAATCAGTACATTGACCAAATGGCCCCTCACTTGCAGGAAATGGCCAGAGGATGGATTCCCGTCTTTACTGATCTCTTTGAAATTAGAAAGCTGTATCGCGCGACTGGGCAGCAGGATGCCGAGCTCGAAAAAGAGCTAGATGTTGCGATCAACAATACAGAGGAGGATCTTCACTCATCAATCGAGAATGCGGCAGTACCGATCCTTGCGGCATTGCGGCAGGGAGACTTTTCAATACTTGATGACCAGGAGAGCTATGTGGATTTTGCGAGCTACATGGCGGCGCAGCATCTACGTACATATGCAATGGAAGCCAGGATGCTTCAAAATGCGAAAATGCTGGTTCAGCTCGGAGCCAACATGGAAGCCATTTGGGGAATTCTGCGCACCATTTCAGTCACAAGTGCAGGCTTTCACTTCTTTTCCGAGCATGATTCCACTCGGCTAACAATTCTAAATGCCTCACCCTCAAGTGAGTTCATCACTGGCGATCAGCCAATGCTGAATCTTCTTTCGGACGGCGTCACCCCACCTGCCAAACTTGAGCTCTACTATCCGCTTGCCCCTAGTCGAGCGTTGTTGATGGACTTCGGTCATTCAAAGGCAACAAGAGAGAGTAGGGCTCTGAGTATAGAAGAGGTTCAGATCTATAACCGGAGAATTGCAAAGTCTTCCGAAGGGCAGGTCTACGCGTCGAGCGAAGCAGCTCTTTCCGCGCTCACCCTCTGATAGTCTGAAGTTCTGACACTGCATGAGCGACCACGTAGCGCAAATGCCTCAATCTCGAGGCTTCAGATTATGGGCGAGTAGTCCCTGCACAACGAAGGTTCTCGCGACACGAACGGTGATCTTCATCACGTCGCCGAAGTCCCTTAGCTCGACACGCGCCACCCGTCCCGGAGCGACGCCATCAATCGTCTCACCGGGGCGAAGCGCGTCAGTACGCGTCCACCCGCGCTCAAACGTCCGCCAGCGATGGTCCGGCGTCACGACGACAGCGCGCCCATCCGTCATGGTGAGCGTGCAGCGCGCCGCCTGATGCCTGCTGACGTGCGTCACCTCGAAGATGCCTCCATCTCTCTCGTTCTCGTGCATGGTGAGCACCCGCATCCCAGGCCGGAGCATCTCGGCGGGCACTTCCGAACCATCGCTGAGCAACACCGGCTCCCAAGGCGCGACACAGGTTCCGTGCGTGCCCCCTCCCCCTCCACCGCCACCAGTCGGCGTTGATGCGGGCCCCGTCGCACTGCGCACCATGTTGACGCCGTAGTTGCTCGGCGGGAAGAACCACCGCTCGGCGCTGTAGCCGCTCGCGTTGTGGAGCCGCACCTTCAGGTAGAGCAGCTTGTTCGAAAGCGAGTCCCGCAGCCGGTTGAACTTGTCGCCATACATGAAGGTGAAGCCCGCGCTCGTCGCGTTGCTGGCGTCTCCGTCGACCGCGCCATTCTGATATTTGCGGTCCGCCAGCGGCACCGACGTCCCATAGAGCCACTGCGGCGGGTTGCTGTCGCTATATGCCCAGTAGAACCCCACCTCCATGAAGCGCAGCGCATCGAAGTTGTCGCTGACCGCTTGAGGCTGGATGACGGCATGGTAGTGCGCCCAGGTGAAGTTCGCCGCGCCACCAGCCGCCCCGGCAATCGCGTAGCCCTCAAGCACCTGGATGTTCAGCCGGTCGATGTTCGGCACGCCCTCGTTGTTTCCCCGGTAGTAGATGCGGCTTCCGGTGTCGGCGAGGGCCTGCACGGAACGGAAGAAGCCATCGCTCAGGTAGTAGCGCCCCACCTGGACGTTGTTCGAGGCCACTTTGAGCGTCGTTCCGACGTTGTCGAGCTTCGCCCCGGCCGTGGGGATGCCGCTGCCGTCCTCGGCGTAGTTGGACGTCTTCAGCGTGTTCGCCGCGAGCAAGTCGAAGGTAATCATCTTCCGCATGGAGACGGCATCGAAGTAGAGCCGCTTGCCCACGTCTGCCGCCGCCACCTGGGTTTCCCAGAAGAGTTGAACCCCCGTGCAACCGGCCGGGCACATCCCCTTCACCGTGACGCGTTGGTAGGACGTCCCCACCTGCCCCAGAAAGACGCTCGTGCCCTGCCCCGCGTAGACGCCGCTTCCGTCCTCCCACAGCAAATGAAGGCTGCCCATGCCCCCTACCGTGGCCGAAGACGCCTTGACGTAAACCTCGGCGAAGAACTCGTCCCCAGGGGAGCACTTGAGCCGCCCGCCCGGGGCTTCCGAGCCATAGCCGCCCGTCCAGCTCAGGCCCGGCCACGTCCCCGAGTCCACCAGTTCCACCCGGCGCACCCAGCGGCCCACCCGCGCGTTGACGGGGTCCTCGGCGAGCCTGTCACCGTCGGGCGTCTTCCCCAGCGCGCGCAGGCCCGCTTCGTTGTAGCCATTCGGGATGAGGTTGTCGGTCGGCGGGTACAGCAGGTGCTGGAAGCCGACGGCGGAGTCGCTCAGCGACGCGCCCTCGAGCTGCTTCGGCGTGACGGCGATTTGGGGCGAGGGGTCCCCCCGGTTGCCGAAGCTGTCCCGGGGCACCACGCGCACGAAGTAAGTCCCCCCCGGCATCAAGTCCGCCACGCCGAATACCGTCGTGTCGAACGTTCCACGCAGCGTGGGGCTGCTCGGCGTGAAGCCGCTCGACGTCGAAACGTGCAGCTCGTACCCCGCAGCAGCCGAGCCACTTGAAGCCGGGGTGAGGGACAGCGAGAAGCCATTCACCACCGCCGTCACGGTGATGCTGAGAGGCACGAGCGGCGGGGACGTGCGCGCGGGCTCGCCCAGGCCGGGACGCGTGTCCATCTCCAGCCACATGGAGATTCCGAAGGAGGGCTTCCCGCGCGTTGTCAGCGTAGTGCGCGCGTCCCCCTCTGCCGAGAAGACGTGGCGGAACCCGGTGACTGCCAGGTTCTGCGCGTCCGAGTAGTGAACGCCGTTGGGTAGGAACTGGTAGACGTCCCCCAGCTCCACCGGCAGGAAGAAGTCGACGTCGATTTCCTGGTCGGCGAGCGGCTCGCACAAGTCGGACAGGGCCGCTTCCGCCATCCTCCGCGCTTCAGCCTCGCTGTTGATGTTGCTCGAAGCGCCCTCGGCAATCTGCATGTAGCGCACGCCGTAGGTGTCCTGGCTCGCGACGTCCTCGACGACGACGCTCTTCGTCTTGGCCTGCCCGGTGACGTCCAAGTCCCCCGCGTCCGAGAAGACGACTTCCACCTTGTTCCGGACGTCCGTCCTGCTCACCACCAGCTTCGCGACGTCGCGGTAGTCGTCGGCGCCGAAGGTCCAGGCGAGCGGCGGATTCGTCCGGTTGGGCTCGGTGAACGTCAAAGCGAATGTCCCGCTCGACTCGCGCCAGCGGTAGCGCACCTCCCACCCAATCTGCTGAGCCAAGTCCCGCACAGCGTCGAGGACGCTCGCCTTCTTCTGCGCGTACTGACGAAGCTTCCACCCTGGCGACACCGGGGTATGGAGCACCACGCCCGTCCCGTTGTCCGTCAGGAGGGCCTGCATCACCGCTTCGACGGCAACTCCCTGGGCGTCGTCCCCGTAGGCCCGCTCAGCCTCAATGAAGGTGTCCTGGAGCCGTCCGCCCAAGTCGCGCCCACGGAAGACGAGCTGCTCTCCCGCGAAGTCGACTTCGTCGATGTCGCCATGAAACAGCGCGCGCCACTCCCCCTCGCTGGGCGACATGCCGAGGGGCGAAACCGCAGCCTCGACGGTGAACTCGCGTCCAGGCCGGATGAGCTGCCCGCTTGTGGCGTTCAGCTTTGAGTCGGCTCGGAGCGGGGCCACGCTGAAGAGTTCAATCTGCCGCTTGAGCGTCACCGTCGCGGCCGACACCGGCTGGTCAACGTCCTCGTCCACCTCGACAGCGTCGAGAAAGTCGCGGCCTTCAAGCTGGCTCAAGTTCCGCCACGTCCCCGCATCGTCGAGCACCGTCACCCGGACATGGGAAGCGTGCCCGGCAGGGCTCGTGAGCGCCGCCAACCCCTGAGACGACATGCTGCGCATGGATTCCTAAACCTCTCGCAAGGTGAATTCGAGCCGCTCGCCGATGACGCGCGCCCCTTCGTGGATGAACTCGACGAACTCGCCGTCCCGCACTTCGCCAAGCACCTTCGTCTCACCGACGGAGAAGGCCCCGCCCGCCGTCAGGTACGGCAACGCACTCCATGCGCGAGCCGAGTGCCACGCGGCCACTTCCGGAATCCACGCGTCCGGGGCGATGAACGGTAGGCCGACGACGTCGTCGAAGCGCCGCAGGTTGGAAGTCCCCGTCAGGGAGAGGGCGCCACCCGAGACAACCAGCCCGCCCGCAGTCACCGCAGGCGCCCCCTGACTCCACCGGCCCCCGTCGCTCCGGTTGAGGACCTGGCGCCAGACGCCTTCTGCCGCGTCGAACAGGTGGTGCAGCGTCGTCCAGCGGGGCCCAAGCTGCATCGCCCAGGAGCAAGACACCCCAATGGGAAGCTCAAAGCCGCCACCGAAGCGCGCGGCTTCAAAGAGGTCCCCAGACGCCGTCGACGGAGCAAGTCCCCGGCTCGTGAAGGTGTCGCCGTCGAACGCGAGTGCATGGCCGTCCCCGGCTATCAGCCCACGGAAGGCCAGCGCCTCGACGGACGACAGCGGCCCCGTCTTGAACTCCCACTCCTGGCGCGTCGCTCGGCGCCCAAGCCGGTAGACGCCGCTGAATGAGCGGGAGTCGGTGCCGATGCTCACCTGCCTGCGCCGTCCCTCGACGACGGGCACGGTGATGCCATTCAAGCTCAGGAAGGGCATCTCAATACCTCCCATTCAGCCACTCGCCATTGCCGCGACGCCTGCCCGCCTCGCGCTTCATCTCGACGTAGAGCTGCCGCACTGTCTCGGCCGGGTCATTCGCGGCCTGAATCACAATCTGCCCCACGCTGACGTTTCCGCCGCTCACCGGGACAGCCGGGCTCGACGTGACGGGCGATGCGCCATGCACTCCCTGCGACTGCCCGGAGATGGGGTCCTGCGCGTTGAATCGCGCGAGGGCCACCTTGATCCCGGAAGGAACGTTGGTGAGCGCCTCGGTCGCCTTCCTCGTGGCGTTGGCATTCTCCCACTGCGCGACAGCGGCGGCTGAGTTCGCGGCGGCTGACTCATAGGTCGTGTTTCGCAGCGTGTTCAGCGCCCCGTCGACCTGGTCCATCGGGACTTTCATGCTGTCGAGTCCCCGCGCCATTTTCTCGAAGGCGCCACCGACAAGCGGAATCTTACTGAGCGCGCGGAAGACGCCAGCGATGAAGCCGATGATGCCGTTCCACACCGTGCCGACGCCCTTCACGACGTAGAGGATGCCCATCGCCACGACGCGCATGACGGCGAAGAACGCCTTCATGATGGGGCCAGCGAGCAGCGACAGCGGCTGCGTCAGCGCGACGAGAATCTGTCCCAACACGGTGATGACTGGAGCGAGGCCCTGGAAGAGCGTGCCGAGCACCTCCAGCACCGGGGCAATCGCCTGGAGCGGCGCCAGCAACGTTTCGAGCACCGGAACGAGGGCGTCGAGCAGCGGCGCCACCATGTTGAAGGCGGACGCGAGGAGCGGGAGCACCGGGGCCAGCACGCGGCCGAGGGCATCGGCGACGAACTGGATGAAGCCCGCCGTCATCTGAATAAGCGTGGCGAACGTCGAGCTTTGCGCGAGCAGTTCGGCGACAACGGCGATGACGCCGCCCCACACACCGCCAACCGTCATCCCCTGCTCGAAGCGCTCGAACAGCTCGTAGAGTCCGCCCAGGGCCTGCGTGAATCGGCTCGTGAGCGTGCGCTTCGCTTCGTCAACAGCCCGCGCCAGCGCATCCGCGAACTCCCTCGCCTTCTTCCGGGCAACCTGCTCGATGACGGCCGCGACGTTGCCAACGCTCGCGAGGAACTCCTTCGCGTTGAAACTCCCGACTTGGACGCGGCCCGCTTCGATTTCCGGCCCGGAGGTCGGCTTGCGCAGCTTGCCCTTCGGCCCGCCGAGCACGTCGTCGAAGATGCCGCTGAACTTCTCACGGAGGAATGCCGCAGCGTCACCGCCAAGCAGCTTCACGCCATCAAAGGCGTAGCCCGCGCCATAGGAGACGTCCGCCCAAACGGAAGCGAAGCCGTCCTTCAGCTTGCCGAGGGCGCCGTCGGCGAAGCCCTTCAGCCCGCCGAGCAGCGCGTCGCCGTTCAGGTCCTTCAACCCTTCGAGCGAGGACGCGACGCCGTCGAGGTTGAGCGCGCGGGCCAGCGGCGCAGCCATGCGTGCCAGGTTGCGCACCACGAAGGCGAACGTTTCGAGCTGCCCGCGCGCCCACGCCCCGACAACGGCCCCAAGCCCTGCGAACGTCTCCCGGAAGAAGGCCACCGCGCGCCCAGCAACCTCGGTGACTCCCCGCCAAGCCGAAACGAGGGCATCGCGCATGCTGGTGCTGGCGTCGTTCCACGCCTTGTAAAGCGTGCCCGCCAACATGACGACGCCTGCAACGGCGAGCGCGACAGCGGCCAGCGGCGCCGCCACCAAGAGGACGCGAGCGGCGGCGTTACGGAACGCGGCTGTGAAGCGCGCGTCGACCTGATCAGCGCCCTTCGCGACTCTCTTCAGGTTGCCTTCAACAACGGGCGTCTCCCTGCCGACGAATGCGGAGAAGCGCACGACGGCCTTCCCTGCATTGCCCAGCGCCGGAACCACGAAGGCGTTGAAGCTCTCCGCGAGCTGCTTGACGGTGCCAGCGGCCACGCTGAGCGCACCTCCCGCCAGCCCCGCTGCGGTCCCCCAAAACAGGAAGCTGCCAATCCCTTCGGTGACGGAGGGCTCAAGGCGTTGGAACCACCCCAGCGCGCGTTCCAACCCAGCGGACAGCCGCTCAAGGTGGGGCAGGACGGCATGGCCAATCTCTGCGCCCAGGTTGGTGAAGACGAGCTTGATTCGCTCCATCCTGTCTGTGACGGACGAGTCGAATACAGCCGCCGCGCTCAACGCCCCATAGAGGCCCGCGCCGATAATCGCGCCGATTTCTCCAATCTTCGAGCCGAGCTGCCCAACCTTGTCGGCCGTCTGGGCGACGTCCGCGACGACGCGGCGCATGGACTTGGAGAACTCGCCGACGGCGGCAGTCACGACGACATACACGTCACCGACTTTGAGACCGCCGCCCGCCATGACTCTTCACCTCTTGCGCAAACGTCGAACGGACTGCTGCCCCGGCTGCGACACGCCAGGGGCCTGCTGGTTGGATGAGCGCCTTTCGAGTTCGTCAGCCTCTCTTCGCGCGTAGGCGACGAGCCCGACGACATCCTCGTAGGGCATTTCACGGACTGCGTCGGGCGGCAGCTTCAGGAGGGAGGCGACCCCGTAGAGCAGGCTCGCTTCGGGGTCGCTGTCTATTTTCCCCGCATCTTCTCTTCGCTGACGTTGAAGACGTCCGTCAGGTCCGCCGCCAGGTCCTCGAGCCACGTCTCGTCGAGCAGCTCGTCGATGTCGTTGACGGAGAACATCGGGCGGCCCGTCTCCGCGTCGTGCAGCACGCAGACGGCGATGCGCCCCAGCATCCGCGCCCCGGCCCGGTCGCCCGTCGGCTCGTTCTTCTCCGTCATCTCCCCGGCTTCGCGGGCCTGTTCAATCAGCCGTAGCCTGTCCCCCATCGTCGGCTTGATGATGTTCACCTTGACGCCGTCCACCTCCACCGACTTCAGGACGCGACGATTCTTCGCAAGCAGCTTGTGCTTGTTCGACATGGACTCTCCTCTTTCAGTTGAAACGAGACAGCTCAGGGCGTGCCGTAGCCCCAAGCGAAAGCGGCGCCGTCCTGTGACTGGAAGGCGAAGCCGAGGAACTTCACGGTGTGCTCGTACAGGGACCCGGGCGTCAGCTTGTGAGACAGCTCGGGCACCTTGACCCACGCGCGGAAGACTTGGGCCCCGGCTGCCTTACCCACCTCGATGAGCAGCAGAGTCCCTTCGGTTAGCGCTTCAGTCTCGCGCTCGGTGAGGGCCAGCCCCGTCAACTCCCCCGAGAAGTCCCGGAGCGACACCGAACGGCGCTTGTAGCCGTCCCCCATGACTTGCAGCTCGACGACGTCGTTCGTCACCGTCAGGGAGATGGAGCGCACGAGAGCGAGCTGCTGGACGGGCAACGCGTGGGCCGAGACGCGCACAAGGGCCGACGGGCCTGGAGCGCTCGCAAGGTGGACATCGCCGAAGAGCGGGTCGACGAAGGCTTCGGCAGGCTCCCAGGAGCCAGCATCCCCGCTGGGGGAAACCTCGACGAAGACGGGCACCCCCGGGCTGAGCCGCCGAAGCGCCGGGTTCGCGATGCGGAACTCGGTCCCCGTGAAGTCGGACGCGGGCACGGCTTCGGCTTCGAGGAACTCGGAGGGCTCGCCCGCGACGGACAGCGAGCCGACATGCGCAGCGATGACGGCCATCAGACGGCCACCGGGGCGCCATTGCCCAAGAGCTTGCAGGTGAACTCGACGACACCGCCCGGCGTGAGCTTCTCGTCGTAGCTGCTCACCACCATGGGGATGCGCTTGCCCTTGGAGCCCGCCGCAGCGCCGGGGTCGAAGATGAACGTCACGTAGACGGTGCTCCCGTCGTCGCGCGCCTCCCGCAGCACGGACTGCGGTGCGTCGCCCTCCATGAAGTGTCCCGACAGGTCGGCGCTGGTGTCCTTCAGCGTCTGGACGCGGGACTTGTAGCCCGAGCCTCCGAGGTAATTCGTCTCGACGAAGTCGCCCGTCTCGCTGAGCGACGCGTCCGTCAGGCCGTCGACGCGGTCCGCAGCCTGCGCGGCCGTCGCGTCCGAGCGCACGGACACACTGTCAAGGTGGGCAGCAACAGGGGTGGACATGCGAGTACCTACCGGCTCGGGAAGAGCCGCGAGAGAGTTGAAAGAATCTGGGCGGCAACCGCCTTGCGGAACTTCGCGCGCCCCCGTCGGGCGGGCCTGCGCAGGAAGTGGACCGGCGTGGCGAAACGTTGCTCGCCCCAGTGAAACCCTTCGTGGATGGCGCCCGCAGCGTCGTGGGCATAGCCAGCCGTCGCGCTGACACTCGCCTTCGCGTCATTCAGCTCCGGGCCATCGACGAAACCGGACGTGCTCAGCGGCGGCTTGCCGTCCGTGTCGCGCTCTCCCACCGGCACCAGGGCGCGGCTCGCCTGGAGCACCGTCGACGCGTGTTCGCGAGTCAGTGGGGCCAGGTCGGCGAGAACGGGCCGCTCTACCTTCCGCAGCTTGTCGAGCAACCTGAAATCAAGAGCAACTTTGAGTGGCATTGCCCCCGGTAAATGCGTGTGACTTTCGCCAGTGGCTCAAGCGCCCAAATCGACGAAGGAGGCATTCACGGTGAAGGTCCACCAGTGACGGTCGCTCCCGTCGGTGCCGATGTAGTTGGGGCTGCCTTCGTCCACCTCAATCAGCACGTAGGGCGCGGCACTGGCGAGATGCAGCACGTCGAGGGCCGCCAGCGCGAGCGCCTGTCCCTCCCGGAAGCTCTCTCGGGCGGAACGAACGCGAACCTGACTGGTAACGGTTCGGTACGTCTTGCGGCCCCCGCCGAGGTAGCTCTGCGGCGGGTCGCCTCCGGTTTGCAGGACGAAGCAAGCAACGTCCGGCACCGTGGCATCGTCGTCTTCGAGCGTCGGGCCGAGAAACAGGTTGGCCCCGGCGCTCAGCCCGAGGCCCCCAGCGGCGAGAATCGTCGCGAGGTCGGCAGCAGTGTCGCGGGCCATTAGAGCCAAACCTTCCGGTAGCGCAGGACGCCCGCCCCGTCGACGTGCTCGTCAACGGCGGCAGGGCGGCGGGCCTGGTTGAAATCGGTGATGTCGTCGCCCTTGAACCAAAGCCGGTGGCGCAGGGTGACAGGTGCTTCGGTGTAGACGACGAAGGACGCGACGAACTCAGCGCCGTTGGCGTCGCGAATCAGCTTTCGACTCGGCTGGATACGCGCGGGAGCATCCTGGATGGGCCCCAGCAGAGGAGTCCCCCAGGCGTCCCGGCCGATGACTTCGGCGTAGCTCACTCGCTGGCGGAAGAGAGAAGCGGGCCCGCTCATCAACTCGCCCTCCACAGGACGTGAGGCGCGACGAGCAGCTCGGCGCGGGGGCTCGCAAGCCGCTGGCCTGCACTCCGCTCCCGATAGCTCACGGACCAATCCCCGAGACTCTCGCTGGACACGTCGGAGTCACGCCCCCGCCCCCGGTAGAGCGCGCAGGCTTCGAGGATGGCGGCCTCTTCGACTTCGGCGGGCAGGGTAACGGAGCCCTGGGACGCGTCGAGGGCCACTTGCCCCGGCGTCACGTAGCCGCCCGTGTACGTCACCGCCAGCGCATCGGGACGCCCCTGCCGCATCTCGACGGTCAGGGTGACGAGCCCGCCAACACGCGCCGTCACGGGCCAGAGTCCAGCGAGGCGGTAGAGAAGCCCCCCCGCCGCGAGGTCCCCGGCAAGGGTGTAGGCGGTGGCGTCGAGCAGTTCGCCCCCTTCCGCCACGCTGAGGACTTCGACGAGCGGCGGGCGGCTCAGGAGGACGTAGGGGCGGCCGTAGCTGTCCGGGTACTCCGTCACCGTCGCCCGCTCAAAGGCCCGGCCGCACAGCCTCGCAATTGCACTGCTGGCGGAAGTGACGCAGCGCTCGACGCGCGAGTCGGAGGGCACGCCCAGGTCGGCGGCCACGGTGGCGGCAAGGCAGAGGTCAGTCGGGCGGGCCATGGAAAGGGCTCAGGAGGGCGTAGGAACGACGAATCGGAACCCCCGAGGTTAAAGAGGGAGCCCCGGCCCGTTTCGTGCTGCTATTGGGATTCAGGTAGCAAGGTCAGCTCCCACCCACGCATCTGGGGACTGCTCTAAGCAGGCTTCAGCACCGAAGGTTGAAGACAATTGACTGATCCGACATCATGTGGAGTTCATCTAGAGGTCCCATGTACGAAGACTCCTTCCGAATCATGCTCCCCGAGAAGGGGCGCGATAAACTTGTTGCTCAGCTCGAAGAATGGGCAAAGGTCTGGTGTCCAAGTATCTGGATCAAAGAGGACTTGGGGTGCGTTGATATCCCTAACAGCCCGGTGGGGTTCTGCAATGTACTCCACGCATACTGCTATTCACCGGAATGCTGGGATGCTGGCATTCAAGACTTCTTTGCGGACTGGGTAGCCCTTGAAGACATGCTGTCGGAATAATCATGCCTCGGCAGACTGAAATTCATTAGGTGGCCGGGATCTCGTCGGGGCCGCACAGAACGATCGTGCTGCTCGCGCCGATGGTCGGGCCGCTGCCCCCCGTGAGGGCCACCGTCTCGACGACTCGAAGGTAGCGCTGCGCCGTGGGGAGCCGGACGTTGACCCGGGCCACCGCGTTAGCCGTGGTCAGCGGCGCGATGGCGGCATCGGGCAGGTCCGTCCAACCGTTCTGGCCATCGGCGCTGTCCTGGAGCTTCGCGGCCAGCGACAGCGCCGTCGGGGCGCCCATAGCGGCCCCCGTGGAAGCCGTCAGCACGCAGGAGTCGAACCCGGAGCGGTCGACGGCCGCGCTGTTCCGCGTCCCCTCGCTCACAGCAGCGGGCACAGTCCCAGGGCGAATGCCGACGAGCACACCCGCGTCGGTGGAATTGGCGTTCATGGTGGGGCCTCTCAGGTGTAGGTGATGGAGCTGAACGCCTTCGGCTGGCGAACCTTGAAGTCGCCCTTCACGATGGCGCGAACCGTCGTCTCGTCGTACTCGGCCCGCGTGTCGTGCTCGGACAGAATCAGGTCCTCGTCGATGCCGTAGATGAACTGGCGCCAGTCCGCCGAGAAGGTGATGCGGGACACGGGGACGCGCGTCGTCATCACGAAGGGGAAGCCGCGAATCGTCCCCCGGTCGAGCATCTCCTGACGGAACACCCACACGCCGGAGTTCTGGAGCTGAAGCAGCGCCGTCGCCCGCGTCGGGTGAAGCACCCACGCCGCGCTGCCCATGCGGACATGCGCCGTCAGCGGCAGCTCGACGGCCTTGTCGATGTCGGCCAGGTAGGCCGCTGGCGTCGTCCCCGTCGAAGCGAAGGTGTGCGCGGCGTCGAGCTGAGCGAAGAGGCCCTTCGGTGCTGCCCCCGTCCCGTCCCCGTTGAAGCCCGCTTCGTCCAGGCCATCGGCCACCGTCGCCCGGATGTCCTCGCCGACGCCCGCGTCACCCACGCCCGGCGTGCGCAGCAAGTCGTTGCTGATGTCCGTCAGCACCATGCCCTTGTGCGCCTTGAGGACAATCTTCCCGTACTTCGGCGCGCTCTTCGGCACCGTCTCGCCCTCCCCTACCCACTTGAAGACGGACGTCCCGGTTTGCTTGCCCATGTGCAGCTCGCCCTTGAACGTCTGGGTGCGCACGCCCAGCTTGAGCATCGCCGCGTCGGGCCGGAGGAACTCAATCACTTCGCCGCTCTGCTGGACGGGAACCAGGACACCCGCCGAGTCGAACTTGCTGAGCTGAACGGCCTTCTGGACGTCCGCGTTGCCGAAGCGCTTCGCGGCGTCGACCAACTCGGCGGCTCCCGTGCGGCGTCCGGCCGCGATGACGCTCTTCGCGAAGCCGCCGAAGTTCTCCGCGCTCGCGTAGACGCCCGTCCCGCGCGGCGCGTTGCCCGGCTCAGCCAGGCCCGGGGCACTTCGAGCGGCGGCGTCCATCAGCTCTCGCGCGACCTCGGGGCCGAGCGCCTTCACCATCTGTGCGATTTGCTCGCGAGTCATTCCTTCACTCCTCGGATGTAGCCCTTGAATGCCTCGACGAAGCTCTTCGCGGCGTCGGCGGCGTTGAAACCCTTCGTCTCGTCTTCGTCCTCGTCGGGCTCGCTCTTCTGCTCGTCCTCGACGTCTTCCTCTTCCGTCGACTTCGATTCGTCCTCGACGTCTTCTTCGTCGGGCTCGCTCTTCTGCTCGTCCTCGACGTCTTCGTCCGTCGACTTCGCTTCGGCCCGTGCGTCGAGCAGTTCGACAACGCGCGTTGCAATGCGTTCAACGAGGTCGTCGGGCGCTTCGTCCAGGGACTTCGAGCGCACGGCCCGCGCGTTCCCCGGAATCGTCACGATGGAGACTTCGAGCAGTTCCTGAGCGTCGCAGTCGTAACCGCCGCGCTCGTTCTGCCGGTACTGGCCAGGGAGCATGAGGTAACGGACGGAGACGGCATTCAGGATGCCCTTTGAAACCTTGCGTTCGACCTTCTTCGCGAACTCGTCTTCGTCGTCGAATTCGATGTCCACCATCAGGGCGTCGCCCTCGACGTAGACACGCCCCTTCCCAATGGGCAACTGCGGCTCGGCGCCCGTCATCGCGGCGCTCGCCCCGTCGTCGTGGTTGTAGAGGACGACGCCATTCGCGTTGTAGCCGTCCACCCGCCAGCCTTTGACGTTCAGCCGGTCCGAGTAGCGGTCGAAGTCGCCGTCACTCGCTTTGAACTTGAAGACGCGCCGTCCACCAACGGACTCGACGGCGCTCAACGTCGCCGCGTCCTTTCGGACGGCGCTCAGCCGCAGGGAGCGTGTAATGGTTCCAGGCATGCACCCGGTAAATGCGTGCGACTTCCGCGAGTGGCTCAACCGTCCTTCTTCGCCTCGGCATTCGCTTCCGCCGAGCTGCCCTCGACGGGCGTCGGCGTCTGGCCCGGCTCGTTGGGCTTCTGGCCGGGAAGCAGCTCGGCGAAGCCCTGGCGCTCCGCGTGCGGCTTGAATCCCGCTTCGGCTCGCCACTCGTCGAAGGTGAAGGCGCTCGGGAGCAAGCCCATAATCCGCAGCCGGTGCTCCCGGTCGGCCGGCACAGGCGAGTCGTAGGAGAGAAGCACGTCGTCTTCGAAGCGGGGCGCCAGGTGCTTCTGCATCGACGCCAGGAAGACTTCGGCGCGTGGCTTCGTCGCCTGCTCGGCAAGGTGCTCGCGCGCCGCGTAGCTCGTCGCCTTGTTGCTGCTCGTCACGTCGCCCACAATCTCCGGGGGCACCCGGTACACCATCCGCACGAAGTCCATGAGGAAGCGGCGCAGGTCGACGAGCTGCATGTCGCGGAAGGGCGTGTCGAGTCGGGCAAACGTCGTCCGGCCGCTCGTAATCATCACCCGGCCTGCGTTGGCGGGGCCCCCGTACTCCCGCGCGAGCGACTCTTTGAAGGCCCTCGCGGGCCCGGCCTGCGACTCGTTGAAGCCCTCAATCGCGATGACGGCCCCCGGGAGCATGTTGTTGAAGAAGGCGTTCTTCGTGAAGCGCGCCGCGTGCTCGTCCGTGTCGACTTCGTCGCCCAGGGCGTAGGCGATGCCGATGCCACGGCCGAGCGGGTCAGCCGGATTCAGGCGCTTCACGTAGATGACGCTCGACGCGGGCAGGAGGAACGTCCGTCCGCCAGCGGCCACCGTGTAGGTGCGCTCCGACTTCGGCTTGCTCAGGTCCGGAAGCGCGAGGACGCAATCAGGCGGCACCGGCCACAGGCCCACGGGCACGCCCGCCAGCTCTTCCACGACGGCGAAGAACTCGCCAGTCAGGTCGTAGTGCAGACAGAAGAGCTTCGCGAAGTCGCGGCCCGTCATGTAGTCGTTCGGGTCCGCCAGCAGCCGCAACAGCGGATGGTCGGGCAGCTCCACCGCGTCCCCCGTCTCGACGAGCGACTTCAACCGCTCCCGGCGCACGTCGCCACAGGCCCGCCGCAGCGACACGTCGACGAGTGTCTTCCGCGTCGTGGGGTCCTGCCGCGTGAAGGCCCGCCACGTCACATCCGCGAAGGCATCGCCCACCGTGTCGACGATTGTGCCGAGCCACGGCATCTCGGCGTAGGCCGCGAGCAGCGCAGGCACCTCGCGACGCGGCGGGGCCGAAGCCCAGCGGCTCAGCTCCAGCCCCGTCCCCTTGCGCTTGCTGCCCCCGCGAAACGCGGCACGCATCCTGTCCAGCATCCCCATGGAAAACCTCACACCGCGAAGAACTGTTCGACGAAGACAAGGTCGTGAACGCCCCAACAGAAGGCGTCGGCCCTGTCGTCGCGGCGCCCGTTGATGCCGGTGAACTTGCTGAGCTGCGCTTCGAGCTTCGGGAACGTCCCGACGAACTCGACGCGGCCCGCTTCGGCCAGGGCGGACACCGGCTCGGCGCGCTTGCTCTTCGCGCTCGTCGCCCGCACGGGCTTCACGTTGACGCTGACGCCCATCTCGCCCGCGACGGTGCTGATGAGCGTTTCCACCATCTCCCCGCCCGTGTTCACCTCGACGACGAGCGCGTCACACCCCCATTCGAGATAGGCCCGAATGGCCGTCGTCGCCCACTCGCGGGGACTGGCCCGGCGCGACAGGTCGGCCAACACCGAAACGCGCTTGAGCGGCACCCCGTCGGCCCCGAAGAGCACGCTCGACTTGCACCCCTGAACGATGATGCCCGTTTCGTCCGAGCCGGTTTCGCTCGTCGGGCTCGGGTCCACGCTGACGATGCGCCTGTCGAGCTGCTGCGCGTACTCGTGCGGGTCGGCCTCCACGCGCCCCCACTTCGCCGAGCCGAAGATGGCCCCAGGCACGTCGAAGAGCAGGCGGCCGAGAACCTCTTGCTGTCCCCAGCGGGTGTTCGCCAGCGCCCGCATGTTGGCCAC
Source organism: Myxococcus sp. AM010 (assembly GCF_013372585.1). Lineage (NCBI taxonomy): Bacteria > Pseudomonadati > Myxococcota > Myxococcia > Myxococcales > Myxococcaceae > Myxococcus > Myxococcus sp. AM010. The sequence continues at coordinate 74,248 of NZ_JABXEO010000011.1, read as the reverse complement.
GGCCGACGGCGCCAGGTTCGCCGAGTTGCTCAGCGACGAGCCAGTGCGAAGCACCACGCCCGGCTTGAGCTCCTGCGTCTCCGCGTTCGCGAAGAGCAGCTCTTCAATCTTCTTCAGGGGGCGCGGCGTCCCGGTGAGGAGGAGCTGCGGCGGGTCCTCGCGCGAGCCGATGCGCAGCACCAGCGGAAGCTGGTCCACCGCCGCCATGTCGTGTTTCCAGGACGCCGGTTCATCACCCCACCCCCACCCGGCATTCGGCCCGCGCAGCCGGTCGGGCTTATCCGCCGAGTAGCAGATGGCATAGACGCCGTTGGGCCACGTCACCCGGCGCTTGCTGGGCTCGTACTTGGGGGTAAACCAGGGGGGCGACAGGGCGAGGATGCCGGATGCGCCGCGAATCATGGTGTCGCGCACGTCCGCAGCCGTCGGGCCGATGAGGGCCCCGACGCTCTTCGCCTGCCACGCCTTCTTGATGACCCAGCGCGCGCCGCACCACGTCTTCCCGAAGCCGCGCCCGGCCATGACGAAGCACGTCGAGAATCTGTCCGGGGGCGCCTGCTCGCGACGCGCCCAGAAGTCCAAGTCATAGACGAGCAGCTCGACTTCCTTGTCGTCGAGCCCGCCGAAGAGCTTCGCGAGCTGAGCGCGGGAACCGGCCGTCAGGACCATCCGCGACGCGGGCGACTCGTGCGGGGCGAGCCCCTCGGCGAACTTCCCCCAGGCGCCCTTCGCCAGAAGGCTACGCATCGCCCGCCCCCTTGTCCTCGGGCTGCTCGGACGGCGCGGCGTCGGCAGGGGCGGACGCGAACGGCTCGTCCGGGAGGAACTTCCCCAGCCGGTCAATCAGCAGCTCGCGCAGGGCGGCAGTGTCGGCGGCCTGGTCCTCGGGGCTCTTCGCCTCGACGTTGTCGCGTCGCCCGTACAGCTCTGGGAAGCGGCGGCTCAAGAGCCACTGGACATGCTTGGGGTTCGTCGTCGACGCGGCCTGGAGCGTCTCCGTTGCCCCCTGCATGAACTCCGCTTCGGCCCGGTTCACCGCGACGAAGAACTCGCGGTAGAGCCCGCGCGCCTCGCTCGCGCCCCGGTGGAACCAGCGGGAGACGGTCTGCTCGTCGACGCCCACGAGGCCCGCAGCCGCTCGACGGAAGAGGCCCGAGCGCAAGTGCTCGCAAATCTGCTGTTGAAGCTCAGGAGTGAGTTTGGTCGGTCTTGCCACACCCGGTAAATGCGTGCGGTTTCGCGAAGTTTTTCGGGGGAGCGCTCAACAAAACGCATCGACCCCACGGTTTTTCTCAGAATTTTTCGAAAGTGTGGGGCCGCCGAGCAAGCCAGGATTCCACCGCAGACAGAAAATCCGAGCCGGGGGGACTGAGAATTCCACCCACATTAAAACTCGCCACCATCCCACCCAGGCACACATCTAGTTAAACTAGAAAGCGATAGACCCGGCTAGGTAGGCTCCTACCCTTCCGCATACCCGACGTCACACTACAACCGATGCCCAAATCTTCAATTGCGTCCCCAAGAAATCCGCCTCTTTTCATTAGCCACGCGGCCGCAGACAAAACCCTTGTCAACATATTCACCGAAACAATACTCATAAGCGGGATCGGCATTCCACGAGAGACCATCTTCAACACGTCAGCCATATCAAGCCCCATACCCGCTGGCTCAAACTTCAGCGAAGAAATTCGCAAAGCTCTCCTCTCCGCACGCTTCGTTGTGGCACTCGTCACCCCGAACTACCAGGAACGTCCATTTGCAATGGCTGAGCTTGGCGCAGCCTGGGCGAACGGAACAGTAGTCCCCATAGTCATTCCACCCCTTGACTTCGGAACTACCGCCGGAGTCCTTAAAGGCACCCAGTGCCTCGCAATCAACAGCAAAGACAACCTATCATCTCTCTATGATCGACTGACCGGCACCCAGAAAAACAAAAAGCCGTGGTTCACACCCGCAGGGCACCGTCATTTCGAAGGGCAGCGCGACCACTTCCTAAACGAACTGCTGCCTAAACAACTCAAGGCCAAGGTCAAGGCCAAGAAGCCCGCTCCGTCCCCCGTCACAAAGCCATCTCCCGCCAAATCTCTTGAGGACGAAAAACAAGAGTTTGATCGACTGCTCGCAGACGTCCGCAAAGCCCTCGCCAAGGTCCCATTGGTCGTTCGCATCGCATTCATGGCCAAGACAATCGAAAGGGTCTACCTCACCTCGCCTGAAAACAAAGCAGAAGTTAGCGACGCACAGCTTCGTGGCTACATCAAAATCTCCCCTCCCTCACCAGAAATTTCAAGAAACACAGACGAACAAGAAATCACCCCCACCCAGACGACCCAGCAAAACAGAGACATCCAATCAAATATCAACAAACTTGGAGAATTCCTCACAACAGCCAGCCCGAGTTTCCATCTCCATCACGAAGAGAACAGCGGCTATGCTGCCAACTCACAGCTCCCGAAGTTTTGGGCAAAAAACGATCTCCTCTCCGAGCCAGACAAAGCAAAAGTCCGCAAGATGCTTCCAAAATAAACATCGACACACTGCTCACCGCCCTGCGACTCACCAGAAAGCAAGCTTTACAATTTGCCAGGAACGAGCATCGCGCGCAGTTCTTCTAATACCCGCGCGAGCATCCGGTCGATGCGGCTCTTTGGTGCTTTCCACGCCTCCGCAATAGAGCGCACCGACTGCGCCGGGCGGTTGAGGCCGTAGACGCGTGAGACAAGTTCGCGCTGCTCAGGGGCCAGCCGCCGCACGGCCTCGAACACCAGCGCTCGCCGCTCGGCAGCAATCAGGGCCAGCTCGGGACTCTCAGCGTCGGCGTCCCGGCCCGACAGCTCGCGGAGTGCGGCTTCCAACTCGTCGACCACGTCATCGTCATCCCGGTAGCCGTCCGAGAAATGAGACGGAATGTCCATGCTGTGGATGAGAATGGTGTTGCCTCGGGTGACAGTGCTTGAACGCACAGTGCGCCCCTTGTGCTCTCCGTCGCTCACATGGACGTCGCTCGCGTGGAGTCGCACGAACTGCGCACAAGCCGCCTTTGCTCGGAAGTAGGCGACTTCTCCGAAAGACTGGTTTCCCCTCGTCGCGTCGTAACTCGCGATGGTGCGAAGGACGGCAATCGTGGCGACCTGAGCCAAGTCCTCGGGGGACAACGTGCCAGCAAACGGCAGGCTCCTCGCGACGACGCAGCGGATGACTGGACGAACGGACGCGAGCAACTCAGCCGAGAGGCGCCGCTCAAGCGCGGCATCGGTGCTCTGCCGGGCGCGCATGATGCGCGAAACAAGATGGGACTGCTGCGCGGCTTGCGGGGTGCTCCCGTACCCTGCGCGGCCCCTGTGACAAATGGGCGCGTGAGACATCGCCCGCCCGTCAGCATGCCGCATGCCGCACCCACCCATTTCACAATCAGTCTCAGACACGGTGTATCAACGCTCTCGCGGTTGGGCTGCGCGTCGACGCCCCATCGACACGCAGTCGTTCCCCACGTAAATGCGTGCGGCTTCCGCGAGTGGCTCAGGTCATCGCCCCCGTCATCAAACAAGCTCTCTTCCTATCCTCTCTCCTTCTTCTCTTTAGAAAAGATGGAGTAGTAGAAAGGAGGATAGGTAATAGAGAAGGCTAAGGATTTGGGGGCACACGCTCCGGTGCCGCATGACGCCGGACGCCCTGCCGCGACGGCCGAGCCATTCGCGAAATTCGCACTCATTTACCAGGGGCGACGCGACCACCTGCCGAATCCGCCCGGCTGACGATTCCGTGGGCCATTCGGAAAATCCGCACCCATTTACAGGACGTCATGCACGTACCCCACACGCCTCCTGCCTCATCCGCACTCCTCGCTGAGCCATTCGCGGAATCCGCACCCATTTACCCAGGTATGAGCCACACGCCCGACACCACGCGCCTGCGCGCACTTCGGCTGAAGGTTGCCTTCTACGCGTCCGCCCAAGACAACATCCCCCAAGCCGCTGAGCTGTCGTGGCCCGAACTGTCGGCGAAACTCGTCACTCACCGTCGGAGTCAGTGCCCCACGTCGCCGTGCGTCCGTGGCTGCCCCGCGAAGAATGGCCCCGCCTGGAGCCCTGTCGACATCGTCGAGCGGCGTCGCTCGGAGAACGTGCGCGCCGTCACAGTGGGTGTATTCGACCTGGACCACCTCAACGCGCAACAGCTCTCGTTCCTCGACGGCGTCGAGCGCCATCGACTCGCCTTCGCCGTCCACTCGACGCACAGCAACCGCCAACCCGACGACTACTGCCTGCGGCTGGTGATGCCGTTGTCCCGGCCCGTGCTCCCGCGCGAGTGGCCGTCCGTGCGCGAGTCAGCAATCCGCATGCTCGGACTCCCCGCCGACCCGGCAACGAAGGACCTGGCTCGCATCTACTTCCTGCCCGACGCGCCCATGGGCGCGGTGCCCTACGCGGCCAGTGGAGACGGAGTGCCCCTCGACGTCGACGCGCTGCTCGCCATGTCCCGGGCGGGACTCCCCACGGTGGCGGCCCCGGTGCCTTCCCCGAAGCCCGAGGAACCCGCCGACCTGTACGAGCTGCGGGCCCTCCTGCGTCGCATCCGCAAGCCCGAGCACCTCACCATTGTCCGCCGCACCCTTGCCGGTGAGCCCCTGGCCCCCGTCGGCGAGCAGGACACGACGCTGAACACGCTCATGTCGTGCGCCGCCTTCGTCCTGCCCCTGTCCACGCCCGAGGCCGTCGTCATCGAGCTGTTCCGCGCGTCCTTCGCGGCAACGGACTGGCGAGAAGGCACCGAGCACCTGTGCGAGCAGGCCGTCCTCAAGCTGCGGCGCCACCGCGAGCGTCGGAAGGCACGGGATGCCGCACGGCTCGCAGACAACACGGCCATTTGGGAAGCCCTGGGCAGTCGCGCTCCTGATTCCGCGTCGAGCGACGGCCCGGGACTCGAGGAGGACGCTCCCGACCCCGACGCGTGGATGAGGGAACTTTTCCTCGACATCACGAAGGACACCCGACGGCAGATTCGAAACTGTGAAGCGAACGTCTTCACCGTGCTCCTTAAGTCGCCCGAGTGGCGCGGCGTCTTTCGCTTCAACGAAGTCACGAAGAAGCTGGAGGTGGAGGGCGGCCCCCTCGGCTCCAACGCCGATTTGGAAACGCTCGACGTCAACGTGGCCAACTGGATTCAGCTCAGCAAGTACGGGCAGCTCGGGCTGATGCCGAAAGCGCACGTCGTCGCGCAGCAGCTCCTCGCCGTCGCGAAGCGCAACAGCTATGACCCGGTCGCCGACTACCTCGCGGGACTCGTCTGGGATGGAACGCCACGGCTCGACGGGATGCTTGCGACGTACTTCAGCGCGCAGGGGGATGCTCGATACCTCCGGGCCGTCGGCGCGAAGTTCGCCATTTCCGCTGTCGCGCGTGCCCTGCGTCCCGGGTGCAAGGTCGACACGGTGATGATTCTGGAGGGGCCCCAGGGCCTGCGAAAGTCGACGGCGTTTAGCATCCTGGGAGGCCGGTACTTCAGCGATGCGCCCATCGACGTCACCAGTAGGGACAGCGCGATGCTGGCCTCTCAGTTCTGGTTCATCGAGCTGGCGGAGCTGAGCACGTTCCGCAAGAGCGAGGACCAGGCGCTCAAGGCGTTCATCACCAGGACGGAGGACACCTACCGGCCGCCCTACGGACGCTCCAACGTGCAGGCCCCGCGACGCTGCGTCTTCGTCGGCACAACCAACGATGACGACTACCTGCGCGACCCCACGGGCCAACGGCGCTTCTGGCCGGTGAAGTGCAGCCGCATCGACACCGACGCCCTCAAGCGCGACCGCGACCAAATCTGGGCCGAAGCCATCGTGCGCTTCCACCAGGGCGAGGACTGGTGGCTGAGCAACGAGGAGGCGGCAGGGGCCGAGCAGCAGGCCGCGCTGCGCATGGAGAACGTGGGGGACAGCCGGAAGGAAGTCATCCTGCGGTGGATTCTGGAGATGCCGCCCGAAAGGCGCCCCTCGGACGTGACGCTTCTCCATGTCGGCATCGAAGCCTTCGCACTCCACCAAGCGCAGGTTGACCACCGAATTTCACGGGAAATCGGCGCGGCCTTGAAGTCGCTGGGCTTCACCCGTGGCCAGCGGCGGATGGGGGACGGGAAGCGCCCGCTCGTCTACTACGTCCCAGACGAGCTGAAGAACGCGCCCATGGAGAAGCGGGGCGAGCAACGCGCGGCGTTCCATGCCGTAACGAGGGGTCCGGCTGCGCGAGAGTGAGTCACCAGCAGAACCCGCACGCATTTACGGAGCATGCACAACAAGCTACTCGCCGACCGCGCGGCGCTCTTCGTCGGAGATGCCGCGCGGGTGGGTGACATTCTCGCCCCTGACAGCGTCGACGCCATCATCACCGACCCGCCGGCCGGAATCGGTTTCATGGGTCGCGAGTGGGACAGCGACAAGGGCGGGCGCGACGCGTGGATTGCATGGCTCTCCAACGTGATGCGCGAAGCCCTGCGGGTACTCAAGCCCGGGGGACACGCGCTCGTCTGGGCCCTGCCGCGAACGTCGCACTGGACGGCAACAGCACTGGAAGACGCGGGCTTCGAGATTCGCGACGTCGTGATGCACCTGTTCGGCACGGGCTTCCCGAAGTCTCTCAACGTCAGCAAGGCGCTCGACGCAGCGGCGGGCGCTCAGCGGCTCGTCGTCGGCCCGGGGAAGTACGCGAACCGGGGGCGACGCTCCGATAACCAGGTCTACGGCTCGGGCACTCCCTCTCACCTGGAAGTCGAGACGCTTCCGGCTACGGACGCCGCTCGCGAATGGGAGGGCTGGGGAACGGCGCTCAAGCCCGCCGCTGAGCATTGGATTCTCTGCCGCAAGCCCATGGCTGGCACCGTCGCGGCGAACGTCCAGCGCTGGCGCACGGGAGCCCTCAACGTCGCAGCCTGCCGCATCCCCCACGCGGACCCGACGGACCTCGCCGAATCGAAGGCGCGCAACCCCGGGAGAGATGACACGGTGACGAGCGCCGTCTACGGCAAGGAGCGCTCGCAGCAGCGAGTCAACGAGTCCGGACGCTGGCCAGCCAATGTCACGCTCGACGAAGCGGCGGCCGAGCTGCTCGACGCACAGGCGACGAAGGGTGGAGCGAGCCGGTTCTTTTACGTCGCCAAGCCCACGAGGACGGAACGGGACACGGGCTGTGCCCACCTGCCATTCCGCACAGGGGCCGAGGCGTGCGGGCGCGAGGAAGGCAGCGCGGGGATGAACTCGCCACGCGCGGGCGCGAATTCAGGCGGCGGGCGCAACCACCATCCGACGGTGAAGTCGCTCGCGCTGATGGGCTGGCTCTGCCGACTCATCACGCCCCCGGGAGGGACGGTCCTCGACCTGTTCGCGGGGAGTGGCTCGACAGGTGTCGCAGCGCTCGCCGAAGGCTTCGAGTTCATCGGCATTGAGCGCGATCCAGACTACGCGGAGATTGTGCACGCCCGCCTGAGCCATGCGCTTGAGCCACTCCCGAAAGCCACACGCATTTAGAGAAGGTGACGCCTTCCGTCGACCTCCCCAAGCATGGCACCTCGGTGATTGCCGGGGTCATCCAGCGCCTCAGCGTCTCGCAGCTCAAGCGCCACAAGCTGTGCCCGCGCGCATGGTTCTTTCAGAAGGTCATGCGCATCCCCGAGCCCACGACGGGAGCGCAGCAGGTCGGCACCGAAGGCCACGCCCAGCTTGAGCACTTCCTTTCGACGGGCGAAGACGTGCTGGGCACGTTCGCCAGGGCAGGCGTCCACCTTCTGCCCACACCCGGCGCTGACTTGCTCGTCGAACAGCCCCTGGACGGTGAGCCGCCACTGACAGCAGGCGGCATCCCGTTCACCGGCTTCATCGACCTCGTAGACGCTCGACGGCTCGCCTCTGACGGCGTCCTTCGCATCACCGACCACAAGTTCACCAGCAACATCGCCAGCAATGCCGCGATCGCCGAGCAGCTTGCCGACGCCGACACCGAACCCGGCTTGCAGATGGTCGGCTATGGCGCGTGGGCACTCAGCCAGGTTGAGCGATTCCCGGGGCTGCGCACGCTGGAGCTTGAACACCTCTACTACCAGACTCGGGGACAGCGGCTTGCCGCGTCCGTCGTCGCAACGGTGCCCGCCGAGCACGTCGCGCACGAGTGGCGGACAAAGGTCGAGCCCCAGGTCGAAGTGATGAAGGCGCACGCGCAAGCCGCCCGAGCGGCCGACGTGCCCGCGAACTACGGCCCCGCCTGCGGCAAGTACGGCGGATGTCCGTTCATGGCGAAGTGTCTCACAGGAGAGAACAAGACGATGTCCCTGCGTGACAAGCTGCTCAACAAGGCCCCCACCATCGACACCGCAGGCGAGCGCGACGCCCCGGAGCTGCCCGCCGTTCTTCCCCCGGACGCGCCCACACCTGCGCCCGTGCAAACCGCGCCAGAGGTCGCCCAGGCCACTGAGCAGCCCGCGCCGAAGCGTCGCGGTCGCCCTCGCAAGGCGGCCGAGCCCGAGCAGCCCAAGGGCGAAATGCGCGTGCTCTTCGTCGACTGCATCCCGACCATCAGCGACGGGCCGAAGCCCGAGTCGCTCATGAGCTACGTCGACACCATGCATCGCAAGGTGGCCGAAGCGGGCGGCGTCGACGACGTGCGCTTCGCGGGCTCCGACTCGGCGCTCGGATTCGGCAAGTGGCGCGGGGCGCTGGCTATGGCGGCGCGCGCCGAGCTGCCCCCGCCCGGCGCCTACTTCGCGCTCGGGGTCGCCCAGTCGGAGCTGATGCAGGTCATCGTCGAGGCGCTCGAACCGGCGTTCGACGTGGTTGTTCGTGGAGTTCGGTAGTCTAAATCCTTCGACTCAGACGGTGGGCGGGGATCGGCATCCCGTCTTCATCAATGGGATTCTCTTCAAGCGCCCGAGCATCTTCGGGTGAAACCATCAGAACCTCGGGGCATTCGTTCAAATCGCGCCAAGCCCATGGCTGAATATTGAAAGGGAACCCATTAATCAAGTCACCATTAGCGGAGGCTAGGAAGAGGATCTTTTTCCCCACAAGCCCAGCCGCGATCCCGTTGTTGAGATGAAAATACCGAGTGTTCGTGCGCTGACGCAAGTAGCCACTCAGCAGTACCTTCTCCGTCGGGGATAGCTCGAACAATCCCATACGGAGGCGATAGCTTCGCTGCCGCCTTTGCCACCACGCAACGATTCCACTCCCCATGTTGACGAGAAGCGCAGCAGTGGCAACAAAGGCTGCTACACCTAGCCATGGTCGGAACTCTTCTCGCAGTCCGGCAACGCCAAGCAACTCGGCGGCCGGTTGGGGCAGGAGCAACGCCGGGCACGAGACCAAGAGGACAAAGCCCCAAACTTTGGGCGCGCTCAGTGACTCGCGCAGAAACTGCCACCACTTCGCTGGATCGATTGCCAAGCGGATAGCCTCCATCGGGCCGCACGGTGCAGCTCCCCTCTACCCAGCCACATCTTAACGAGCAGCTCCGACTTGGCTAGTCGGCGCACCATGGCATGTGGGCAATCCGCCCACCCAGACAGCCCAAGCTTTCATTCGAGCAGCAGCACATCCCAGTATGAGACTCCTCCACCGGCTACACCCGGGTGCGGCGAATTCCGCTGAGCGCCCCGTAACCACTGCATCCGTAGCCCTCGCGAGACTCACAGGTGATCGCGCCGCCATCGCGAAGGGGCAGCCCGTGGGCTGGTCGCCAGACCTCGCACGGGTGCTCAGCCTTCCGCGCCGCGACCTCGCGAGCACTTACGCCGCCGCCGACTTCGTCGCACTGGAAGCCGCGCTGCGCGCCCCTGCCGACGCGCGTTGCACTTGCGGGACGCTCGGGAAGCGGTGCCCGTCCGCGTTGCTCCCCATTCAGCGCCTCGCCCTATTGGAAGCCGCGCGCACGGGTGGCGGGCTCTTTCCCATCGGCGTGGGGCACGGGAAGACGCTGGTCGACCTCCTGCTGCCGCTCGTCGTGCCCGGGTGCAAGGTCGCCGTCCTGCTCCTACCGTCCAACCTCCGCGCCCAGCTCATCGACGTCGACTGGCACTTCTACGGCGGGCACTGGCGCTTGCCCAACCTCGCGGGCGGCAGGTGGTTCCGACCTGGCCTGCCCGTCCTTCACGTCATCACCTACGAGAAGTTCTCGACCCAGGAAGGCACCGACCTACTGACGCGCATCCGACCCGACCTCATCATCTGCGACGAAGCGCACAAGCTGAAGGACCGGAAGAGCGCCCGCACCGGCCGATTCCTCCGTTACCTGGAGCTGAACCCCGAAACGCGTCTCGTGGCCCAGTCGGGCACGCTGGCGACGAGAACGGTCAAGGACTACGCCCACCTCGCGGAGTACGCGCTGCGTGACGGCAGCCCGCTACCGCTGAAGCAGCACGTCGTCGAAGAGTGGGCGTCGGCGCTGGACCCCGGAACTACCGTCGCCCCTCCGGGAGCACTTCTTCAGCTCGTTGACCCGGCGCACTCACTCGCCCCGCTTGAAGGGGAGAACGAAGCCGACCGCGAGCGCCGACGAGTGCGTGACGCCTATCGTCGGTGGCGCAACGCAACGCCGGGTGTCGTGGGCACGGACGAAAGCGCCGTCGGCATGCCGCTCGTCATTCGCACGCGCGACCCGGGCAAGGTCCCCGACGAGCTGCTCGCCCACATTCAGACGGCGCTCGGCGGGCAACGCCCCGACGGCGAAGAGTTCGTCGACGAGCTGCAACGCGTGGTGTGCGCCCGACAGCTCGCGAGCGGCTTCTTCCACCGCTGGCGCTACCCAGACGTCCAGGGTGTTCCGCAGGACCCCGAGCTGATCGTTCGGTGGTTCGCGCGTCGGCAGGAGTTCAACCGGGAGCTGCGCGAGCGCCTCAAGCGTCCCGCCGAGCATCTCGACTCACCCGGGCTGCTCGTGCGTGCCGCGATTCGCGCCCACCAGTCCCCGCCCTACGACGGGGAACTTCCGACCTGGCGCGCGATGTCCTGGCCCTCGTGGGCGGAGATTCACAAGCGCGTCGTCCACGTCACCGAAGCCGTGTGGCTCTCCGACTTCATTGTGCGTGACGCGGCGAAGTGGGCGCTACGCAAGGGGCAGCCGGGAATCGTCTGGGTTGAGTTTCCGGAGGTTGGCCAGCGCATCGCGAAGGCGGCGGGCGTGCCCTTCTACGGCGGCGGCCCGGAGGCGTCAGCGACCATCATCCGGGAGAGTGGGAAGCGGTCCATCGTCGCTTCGCTTCGTGCCCACGGGACGGGCAAGAACCTGACGATGTTCTCGCGGATGCTGTTCGTGAATCCACCGGCCGACGGCGCTGCGTGGGAACAGGCCATCGGCCGGTGCCACCGTCAGGGGCAGCTCGCCGACGAAGTCGAGGTCGAGCTGTACCAGCACACCGACGAGCTAGTCGGAGCCATCCAGAAGGCCCGCGACTTCTCCCGGTTCATCGAACAGACGGAGGGCACACCGCAGAAGTTGTGCTTTGCCGCCTACGGCTGAGTCTTTCGTGGCGCGGGGTGCCTGCGGATGGGGCGAAAGCTGCTCGTTGAGAACCTCAACTCAATCGCCCGTCCTGCCGTAGCTTCACAGCCACTCCGCCTTGTAGGTAATCTCGTCTTGATCAATACTACCACCCTGCCACCCGCCCAATGGACAAAACAACACCATGACCTACCAACTATCCAAAGCCGCACTCCTGAGCGCGCTCAGACTCCCCAACACTCAAACGATTGCGCTTCACGGAGGCTGGGGCACAGGGAAAACACACCTCTGGAAGGAAATCATCCCCACCTTGGAACAAGAAGGGAACACCCCGCTCTACATATCATGCATGAATCACAACTCTATAGAAGCCCTTAAGTCCGCAACATTTGGCGCCCTTCTGATGGGACAGTCGACTGCAGGGAAAGTCGCCGCCAACATTGCGTCGGCGGCTTTTCAAGCTGTACGAGAGCGACTACCCGAAAACTTCCAGATCACGACCACTCTCTCCGAAATCCAACCACTAATCCATCTTCTTCACTCCAAGCTCCCTTCAAAACCAATTATTGCATTTGACGACATCGAGCGCATTCCCGACACAATAACCTCCAAGGAGTTGATTGGATTCATCCTCTCCCTGACGTCACTTCCCGACACTCGGATCGTGCTGATTGCCAATAAGGCAAAGCTATCAATTCTTCCTCATTGGTCTGAGCTTCGAGAGAAGGCCATTGGTATCGAAGTTGCGCTCCTGACCGACACAAGGGAATCCATAGCAATTGGTCTCGGGACACTCCCTCCGACGCAACACGCAATCTTCGCCGACTGCATAGAAAAGCTGAACCTAACAAATATTCGAACAATACAGAAGATCAGGCGCACATACGACGCCATTGCCAGCACAGGGATCCTTTCAAACGACATATGGGAACTCACAATCCCCAGCATCGTCCTGTTTGTAGGAATAGATCAGGGCACAATCAACAACCCAATAACAATCGATCAGGCTCTTACCCCCATAGAGCTAACCGCCGCAGATCCAGAGAAACTCTCAAAGGAGGACCAACAGGCCCGAGGACTCCTTCGGAGCTACAACTTTGGGCGTCCAGATGAGTTCGAACTACAGGTACTCTTGCCTTACATCAGAACTGGACATCTGAATCGACAGGCCCTCTCAAACTACACAAAAATTGCACACAACCGACAACGACGCCGCAACCTCGACGAGCAACTGAGCGAGGCATATCGCCTGATTCATTGGAGCACCGCCCTCCCTCTTGATGCTCTTCGCCGCATCCTCAACAACGCTAACTCAAACATGGACGTACTGGACATATCCACCGCAAGCTCATTCCTGCATCTCACGGACGACAGCGGGCTCGGCGAAATGACACCAACTCTCGCCGAATCCTGGATAAAGCAGAACCAGGACGAACTTCTTCTGATTGCGCGAAAGAACCAATACGAACTAAGATTTCACATCGGCGACCTACACCCGCTCCTCCTCGAAGCAGTCAACAACGCCCGCGCCGAGGCATTTCCGATACCTCCGTTTGGCACCGCATTGGAAATGCTCTTTGCCAATAGGGAATCCCACCATGGCCATTTCCAGGCTTTGAGCGAGAGTTCCACCAGCAGAATCCAAGAATACATTCAAAAATGCTCCGAACAAGAAAGGCAATCTCTCTTCCATATCTTCAAAACAACACTCATTCATTTCAACACAGATCACCCACTCTACGATGTGAAATCCCGGTTCATGGATGTATTTCAGAAAATTATCCACAGCGATCCGGACTCGCCGCTAACGAAAATTATCATGCGTGAACTCGGCCCGTCTGGCATTCACCTGACAACCAGTAAAGATTCGCAGCAAACATAGTCTAGGTACGCCGTTTGCGAAATGAGCATTGGGTGTCAGGACGCACACTGGCGCCCTCTGACTCATGCGGTACACCATGCGTCTCAGAGCTGGTAATTCACAAGCACTGAGCCACTGCCGGAATCCGCACGCATTTACGTGGGGTCAGCGCACTTCGCCGCTGACGCAACCCAAGCCGAAGGGCCCACGTAACATGAACAACGCACTGACGAAGATTGCCACCGCGCAGGCTGCGGCTGGCGGACGCTATCCGCGCTTCGGCCGCTACCTGCTCGAAGTCGAGGTCATCCGTACGAAGGAGGGCTTCAAGGGCGACTCGGCCATCGCCGAGCTGAAGGTTCGCGAGTCCGAGCCCCTCGCGGGTGGCGAGACGCCGAGCCGACCGGGCGAGACGGTCGACTACGTCGAGAACCTGAGCGACCAGAAGAAGGGCGGCGGCGGACGCTTCAAGTCCTTCCTGATGACGCTCGTGGGTGCCGACGAGTACGAGTTCGCCAATCCGGCCGCCCTGAAGAAGTTCTTCGACGAGCGGCAGGCAGGTACGCACCTCCTGATTCGCTGCGAGGTCTTCCCGAAGCAGCTCCCCGCGAAGGAGGGCCACGCCGGGAAGGTCATCAGCGGCTATCGCTGGTCGCACGTCGAGCTGAACGACGAGCAGCTCGCCCAGGCTGAGCACGCGCGCAAGGCGAGCAAGCTGCCCGCGCTCTCCGACGCCCTCGCCTGATTCCGGACGGCGACTGACGGCACGCTTCCGTCGGCGGCTGGCCCACGACACGGGCCGCTTTCCCATTCTCAAAGGCACCCTTCGTGAATGTCTGGTCCTTCGACACGGAAACGTGGCTGATTCAGCCCGGCTTGCTCGCGCCCCCTCTCGTGTGCGGCAGCATCGCGGCGGCAGCTCCAGGCAGCGAACGACTGCTGGACAAGGCCCAAGCCCGGCAGTTCTTCCGCGAGGCCATCGCCGCGCCCGACACGCACCTCGTTGGCGCAAACCTCGCCTACGACCTGGGCGTCATGGCGGCGGATGACCCGAGCCTTGTTGCACTCATCTTCGCGGCACTCGAAGCCGGCCGCTTGCATTGCGTCCAAGTCCGCGAAGCCCTTATCGACATCGCGCGGGGGCTCTACGGCGTGGACCCATCGACGGGCCGGAAGCTCGACGATGACGAAGGCGCCCGCTACCCGCTCGCGCTTCTCGTGCAGCGCCATCTCGGGCTCGACATCAGCGAGGATAAGAAGAACCCGAAGGCATGGCGCCTGCGCTACGCGGAACTCGACGGCGTGCCTGTCGAGCACTGGCCGACGGAAGCCGCTGCGTACCCGAAGCGAGATGCCCGCTACACACTCGACGTCTTCTTCCGGCAGGAAGCCGTAGCCCGGGAGACGCCGAACGGCGGCAACCTGCATGCCGAAGCCGAGCAGATGCGCGCCGCCTTCGCGCTCCACCTCGCTTCCATCTGGGGGCTCCGAACGAACGGTGACTCGGTCGCCGTGCTGCGGGAGCGGGTGGAACGGGAGTGGGGCGAGAACCGGGCCAAGTTCCAGGCGGCAGGCATCTACCGTCATGATGGCACCAAAGACTCGAAGCGCCTCGCTGCGCTCGTGACTGCCGCGTATGACGGACAGCCGCCCATTACCGCGCCCAGCGACCGATTCCCCGACGGCCAGGTCGCGACCGACCGTGACACGCTGCTCGGTTCGGGCAACGCGCTGCTTGAGGACTTGGGCAAGAGCGGGCGCGTCGACAAGTACAAGTCGACCTACCTGGACGTCGTCGAAGCGGGCACCTCGCTCCCCATCAATCCGCGCTTCAACGTGCTCGTCAGCACCACACGCGTTTCGAGCGACTACCAGCAACTCCCGCAGAAGGGCGGCATCCGGGAGGTCCACGAGGCGCGTCCCGGCTTCGTCTACTGCTCGGTCGACTACGGCGGGCTTGAGCTTCGCACCATGGCTCAGCGGGCCATCTGGGAACTCGGCTTCTCGAAGATGGCCGAAGCGCTGAACAGCGGGCTCGACGTCCACACCCTTGCCGCCGCTGAGTTCCTCGGGGCCAGCTACGACGAACTGCTTCCGAAGGTGAAGGCGAAAGAGCCCCTCGCAGTGGCTTTCCGGCAGCTCGCGAAGATTCTCAACTTCGGCAAGGGCGGCGGGATGACGGGCGGCTCGCTCGTCTACAACGCACGCGCGAAGGACCGGGTTTCCTTCTGCCTGCTGGCGAAGCGCGCAGACGTCTGCGGCGTCGAGCGTGTCGTCGTCACCGTGCAGCGCAAGCCGAAGATGGTCTGCCGGGCCTGCGTCGAAGTGGCCAAGGAACTGGACACGAAGTGGCTCAACGCGTGGCCTGAGCAGCGCGAGCTACAGCACCGAGCGAAGTCACTCACCTACGGGCGCGGGTTCGCCGATGTGATGATTCCGGGGGCCAACATCCTGCGCGGAGGGTGCGGCTACACGCAGATTCTCAACACGCCATTCCAGGGCCTCGGCGCTGTTGGGTGCAAGCTCGCCATGTGGCGCGTCAGCCGCGAGATGTACGTTGACCGTCGCTCGCCGCTCTACGGCTCGCGACTCGTCCTCATGGTGCATGACGAGCTGATTAGCGAGCTGCTCGCCAATGACGCCCAGCGGATGCACGACGCGGCCGAGCGCAAGGCGTACCTGATGCGCGAGGCGATGAAGGAGACGACTCCCGACCTGGCACCGGCCATCGAAGCCGAGCCCGCGCTGTCCCGCATCATGTCGAAGGACGTCGCCACCGTGCGCGACAGCTCCGGGCGGCTGCTCGTCTGGGAGCCACCCACGAAGCGTGCCGCCTGAGCCACGCCCGAAATCCGCACTCATTTAGGGAGGGAACCCTTTCCCTGGTTGGTGCAACGGATGCCCACAACCTCCACCCCGCGACAGCTCCTCGTGGCGCTCGACCCCGGGCTTCGCGAGTGCGGCGTCGCGCTCTTCGACCTGGACTCGGGCGAGCTGCTCGCGGCGGCCATGCCCACGAATCCCGAGCGGAAGGCCCGTGGGCTTGCGGCATGGTCGAGCATGGCGGGAGCGGTCGCCGCATTCGCTTCGTCGTTCCTGGAGCCGTTTAGGGCCGCTGGCGTGGCTGTTTCCGTCACCGTCGCGAGCGAGTGCCCCCAGGTCTACACGGCCGGGAAGAGCAAGGGCGACCCGAACGACCTGATTGAACTCGCGGGCGTCGTCGGCCGGGTTGCCGGTGGGCTCGGCGCGACGCGTGAGCGCAGCTTCCTGCCGCGCGAGTGGAAGGGAACGCTCGACGGAGACGTCATGGTCGAGCGCATCAAAGCGCGTTTCGGCGAGCGCCCCCATGAACACCTGCGGGTGCAACTCCCGCGCGCCCATGACAAGCACCACAACGTTTGGGACGCCATCGGCGTTGGCCTTCACGTCGTCGGCCGACTCGCGCCCCGGAAGATCTTCCCGAGGTAGTCATGTCCGAACACTTCACTGGCCCCGGACGAAATGCATCCATGCCCCCACTTCTCCTGTCGAAGCGGCAGGCTGCCAGATTGCTGGGGATTAGCCGTGGGCGCACGCTCGACGAGTTGCTCAAGGCAGGCCATCTGCGGCCTGTGCTTGTACTCGGACGGCTCAAGCTCCCAAGAGAGGAGGTCGAACGACTCGCGAGGGAGGGGACCGAACCCGCCCCTCTACCTCGCAATAGTTCCAGCATGCGCACCAACCGGGCTCGACGGACGCAGGACGCAAGCGCCGCAATTCGCGCCCTCAAGCTCGACTAGAACAGCGTTGGAACCTTCGCTGGCACCGCGTGCGTTGCATAGAAGCGCTTTGTCGTGCGTTCGCTCTTATGATTCAGAAACGCGGCAACTGCGGCAGGATGCGCCCCGGCATTGATCGCCCAGGTCGCGACAGAATGCCGCATGTGCCCAGGTCGAAGTGGCTCGCTGAGACCAGCGGCAGTGCTCGCGTGCTCAAGGCTCCGGTGGAACGCGAAGTAGTCGAGTTCCCGCTGCTCCAGAATCCTGCGAGCAGCCTCCGCGACGACGTCGCTAACCTCTGTGCGCAGCGGTTCGCCAGCCTTCGTTTGGGGGCACGCGAGCACATTCCCACCCGTCATCGGATGCCGCTCGACAGCGCCTCTAACAGCGAATCGGCTCAGTTCATTGAAGTGCCAGCCGGTGCCCGCCAGCACGTCGAGCGCGTCGCGCCATAGCCCAGTCAGATGCTCACGGACGGCGAGGAACCTCTCTCGCGTAACCGCTTTGGGCGTCGTCCACTGCTCGGGACGAGCTTGCGGCACGGACAGACCTGAACTCGGATCCTCCTGCTTTTGCAGAACGTGGCGAACCTTGATCAACCACCCGCAGAACGCCTTGAGCGTGGCGATGTGCTGCTTCCGTCCCGCTTCGGCCTTGTCCAGTTCACTGACGAGCCGCGCAGTCTTTAGCTTTCGTAAGTCCGCTGCGCCAAGGCGAGATGCCCACCACGCGAGCGAGCGCTGCTGATCTCGCACCCACTTCGGCGTGTTCTTCTTCTCGTCGCGGGACCAGCGCAGGAACGCTTCGGCAAGCTCAGCGGTGATGGAGAGAACACCATCCTCGGAAGCCTCCCCACCCGGCCGGTAGTTGCTGGGGTCCGCCTCGAAGCGCCTGAGTTGCTCGTGAGCGGCTCGGCTCGTGTGGCAACGAGTGCTGACTTCGTACAGACGGCCGTTGATGCGACGCAGGATGTAGTAGGTGTCCCGACCCTTACTATCCGTGCGGACGTAGCCGCCATCCCACTTCCGCGCGACTCGACTTCCCATGATGTGGCCCCCGTTGGTTCTCGCTGGCGAGTTGGAACAGAGTTGGAAAGGATCCATTCCAACACGCCAGTTTCCCTCTAGGAAGCCCCATCTTGCGGGCTGGTTTTAAGTCCGCTGCGTCTGCCAGTTCCGCCACTCGTGCCCTGCTGCGGGCAGCACCCTACAGGGCCTGTCCTCCCTCCGGCAAAGGCCTCGTGCAGCCCCCAGCGCTCTTCCTTTTCCGCTGGGGCACCAGGCAAGCCCGGGCACCAGGCTCGCGTCCTACGGCGCCCCTGGCCCCGCGCCAGGGCGCCCGGGGATGCGCCAACCCCTCAAGAGCGTTGAAGAATCCAGGGCCCTGGGTCGGATTCGCCGCTTGGGAGGCCGGTTCCGGGCCCCGACTCTTCACAGTTCGACGGACAGCATGTGCTCCACCGTCGCATCCCGCCTGACCCTGTTATAAAGCGCCCCCCATGCTCGAGACCGTAACCAAGGGCTTCCGCGCCGCCAAGAACCGCCTCGCCGGCAAGAGCGAGCTCACCCCGGAGCTGGTCGACGAGTCGCTGCGCGACATCCGCGTCTCCCTGCTCGAGGCCGACGTCGCCTTCGACGTCGTGAAGAAGTTTGTCGCCCGCGTCCGCGAGAAGTCCGTGGGCGAGCTGGTGCAGACGACCCTCACCGACACGGCTGGCCAGAAGCGCAAGGTCAGCCCGATGGACCACTTCATCAAGATCTGCCACGACGAGCTGGAGGCCCTCATGGGGCCCGTCGACACCAGCTTGAAGCTGAAGCCCAAGGGCCAGCTGTCCGGCATCATGATGGTGGGCCTCCAGGGCTCCGGGAAGACGACCACGACGGGTAAGCTCGCCAGCCGGCTCCTCCAGGAAGGGCGCAAGCCCCTGCTCGTCGCCGCCGACATCTACCGCCCCGCCGCCGTGGACCAGCTCAAGGTCCTGGGCGAGCGGCTCAAGGTCCCCGTCTACCACGAGCCCGGCGTCCAGCCGCCCGAGCTCGCCAGGCGGGGCTACGCCGCCGCGCGCGAGCAGAAGTGCGACGTGGTGCTCATCGACACCGCCGGCCGGCTCGCCATCGACGAGGCACTGATGGCCGAACTGGAGTCCATCAAGGGCAACGTCCAGCCGGACAACATCCTGCTGGTGTGCGACGCGATGATTGGTCAGGACGCCGTGCGCACGGCGGCGGAGTTCGACCGGCGGCTGACGCTGGACGGCTTCATCCTCACCAAGCTGGACGGTGACGCCCGCGGCGGCGCCGCGCTGTCCATCAAGGAAGTCACGGGCAAGCCCATCAAGTTCCTCGGCATGGGCGAGTCCATGGACAAGCTGGAGGAGTTCCGCCCTGCCGGCCTCGCGGGCCGCATCCTCGGGTTCGGCGACATCGTCGGCCTGATGAAGGACTTCGAGAAGGTCGTCGACGAGAAGAAGGCCGAGGAGGATGCCAAGAAGCTCCTGTCCGGCCAGTTCACGATGAAGGACTTCGTCGAGCAGATCCGCATGGTCCGGAAGATGGGACCGCTCAAGGACTTGCTGGAGAAGTTCCCCCTCTTCGGCGACCTCACCGAGCACCTCAACCCGGACGAGAAGGAGCTCACGAAGATTGAGTCGATGTACGACTCGATGACGGCGAACGAGCGCCTGCGGCCGGACTCCATCAACACCAGCCGCGTCAACCGCATCGCCAAGGGCAGCGGCCGCAAGGTCGAAGAGGTCAAGGAGCTGCTCCAGAAGTTCGGGATGATGCAGCAGGTCATGGGCTCTATCGGGCAGAACCCGGGCCTGCTGGGCCGCATCCCCGGCTTCAAGCAGCTGGGTCAGCTGTCGCAGATGAAGAACATGGACCTCTCCAGCATGTTCGGTGGTGACCCGAAGATGATGGAGAAGATGATGAGCGGTGGGATGCCCGGCATGGGCATGCCCATGCAGCTGCCGCAGATTGCCCCCGGCTACACGCCGCCCATGGGCCAGGCCGCCATGGCCAAGGCCCGTTTGATGGGCTACGCGCCACCCTCCGCGGCCGGCAAGAGCGAGGACCGCGACGCCATCAAGGAGCGCCGCAAGCGAGAGAAGGAGAACAAGAAGAAGAACCGGAAGAAGAA
The DNA here is from genome assembly GCF_013372585.1 of Myxococcus sp. AM010. Lineage (NCBI taxonomy): Bacteria > Pseudomonadati > Myxococcota > Myxococcia > Myxococcales > Myxococcaceae > Myxococcus > Myxococcus sp. AM010. The sequence goes on along the minus strand of NZ_JABXEO010000011.1, from coordinate 54,011 downwards.
GTAGGCCGCCCACGGCCCCGGTGCCCACGCCCGCCTCCCCGCATCCGTGCTGGGAAGGCGGGCGTTCGTGTTTCTGGGGGTACATCCGCGCGTCCGGACTGGAATCCGCCGGCGGGGACAGGCCTGTCACAGGGCGTGGTATGGGGCTGACATCCGCGCGCGACCGGCCGACGCTCGTATCGCTGGGTCCGCGCGGAAATGAACCGTGCCTCGCTGGGCCTCGATTGCATCAACGCTCATCGCGGCACCTGGAACGCTCTTTGCGAAGCCTCCAACTCATGTCCAGACTTCCCTGTGCCCTGCTGTTAGCCGCAATCTCCTTGTCCACGGCGTGCATCAACGTCCCAGAGGTCGAGCCCGACCCAACCCCGGACGGCGGAGCGCAGCCCACGACGAAGTTCACACTGAACGTGAGCCCCAGCGAGGACTCCGTACTCCAAGGCGGCAACCGCGACATCCGAGTCTCCATCGTCCGAGCCACTGACTTCACGGACAGCGTCGCGGCGACACTGGAGCAGCCGCCCTCTGGAATCACCGCGCAGCCCGCGACAATTCCCGCCGGAGCGTCCACCGCGATTTTGACCATTCAGGTCTCCGCCAACGCGGCGGTAGGAGAAGCGACGCTCACGGTGCGCGCGGCATCGAGAAACGACTTCCAGACGGCCTCGCTCAAGCTCGCCGTGGTGCGGGCAGGAGACCTGGTCGTGCGATGGGCAGCGCCCGCACCGGGGGAAGCTGTCACCTACACAAATGGCGCACTGCCACTCGAAGCAACGATTGAGGGGGGCGCAGCCGAGGCCATTGAGTTCCATCGGGATACTCAGTTGCTGGCTCGGGTCTCTGCACCACCGTACATCTACACCTGGGATACCCGGGGGATGGCCGAAGGTGAGTTCCAGCTCACAGCACGGGCCATTCGAGGAGGCGCGTCCTTCACGAGCGTGGCGAGGACGGTGGCTGTGGATCGCACACCGCCGACTGTCGCGAGCCGAACTCCAGCGGCGAGCAATCCCCAGGTCAGCGCGCGTACATCGCTGGAAGCGACGTTTACCGAGCCCATGCGCTCCGCGAGCATTTCTCAGGACAACGTCGAAGTGCTCGTTCACGGCAACTCACGGGTTGAGGCCGCAATCAGCCTCTCTGCTGACGGAACAACTTTGAGCATTGTCCCTTCCATCCCCCTTCCCGCCCCCAGTACCGTTCTGGTGAAGCTCGGAACCAGCGCGCAGCCCATCCTGGATCTGGCGGGCAATGTTCTGCACTCCACCAGCGAATGGCTATTCACGGTCCCTGTCTGGCTTCCTGTCGGAGGAACCCTCAGTGCGTTTCCCGGAGCAACTCCGGCCGAGAATGCCGTGCTCGAGCTGGATGCGGATGACCGGCCCGTTGTCGCATGGTCGGAGTTCGACGGTTCGTCCAAGAACATCCATGTGGCCCGCTGGAATGGAGCGAACTGGGTTCACCTGGGCGAAGGACTGAGCGGCCTCGCGGGGGCAGGGACTCATGCAGAGAACCCGGCTCTCCATATTGATGCTTCGGGGAGAATCTTGGTGGTCTGGGATGAGGCAACGGGAGTTGGAATCGGAAAGAATCTTTACGCGAGGCGCTGGAACAGCACGTCCTGGGAAGACCTACCTGCGTTTCCCATAACGGGCAGTGTGGAGACGCTCATTGGCGAACCGTGCCTCACAACAACAAATACCGGAGCCGTTTACGTCTACGCGACGCACGTATCGGGGGTTGGGCGGCTCGCTGCCTTTGAACTTCGAACGGGCGCGACGAACTGGACCCCCATCAACGTACACCGCCCAATAGACTACGACACGACCGGCAGCGCGACCATCAGCGCACAGGGCACCAATGTCTTCGTCGCATATGATGCCTACCATGGCCCAGATGAAACACGTGTCATTGGCGTACTACAGAATCATTCAACTGCCTTGGGAAGCAGCCTCATCACGCTACCACAGTCCGCAGTGGCGACCAGCCCTGGCATTGCAATCTCAACAGGCGGGGCACCGTTTGTGACCTGGGAAGAAGTGCGGCAAAGTTCGGAAGAACGAACAGTTCACTTCTCAAACTGGACAGGCAGCGCATGGGCCGAACCGGAACTCATCAGCCACCTTTCCACAGACAACACTGATGCATCGCTCGCAATCGGCGAAAACGACATTCCCATGGTGGCATGGAGCGGTGTCACGAACTCCCAGCGCTCCATTCATGTCTCCCGCCGCCCTACCTCCACCTGGGAGCCTATTGGACCACCTTTGATTTCGTCGTCAGGCGGTGACGTGGAGGCATTCCATCCCGCGCTGGAGATTGATCGTGAAAACCGGCCCTGGCTGGCATGGCATGAAGCAGGCCCATCCGGCTCTGACATTCACGTCTATCGCCACAATCAATAGTCATTGACGCATGGAGCAATCAGGGCTCGGGTTCAAGCATCCATTCCACACTGGCCGAGCTTGAAGGCGTCTACGAGTATCCCTGAGGCATCACCAGGGAGTGCCGTGAACAAGGGGCGCTCCCGTGACGTCACTCCTGCCGTTTGGGAACCACGAGGCCTTGGCTCAGGCGCTTGAGCACCCGCTGCTTCTGCCGCCGCTTGTAGGCCTCGTGGGCATTCTCTCCACGCTCGTTGAGACGCGCGGTTTCCTCATCGACAATCTGGAACTCGACAAGAGAAATGAGAATTCGGCCCTTCCGTGGCCGGGTATCTTCCTCGGGTGGCGGGAGATAGGCATCCATCCGCACCGGGATATCCACCACGAAGTTCAGTGCCCGGTAGGTATTGCCGGAGAAGGCGTTTCCGCCAGAGCTCTCACGATCTTCGAAGTCGCGATCCAAATGGAGGCGGGGGATGTGCTGTTCGAAGTGTGGGTTCTCAGCGAGGACTGACTTGAACGGCAGTAGCGTGTTTTCCGTCTGCCCAGGAACAACGAGATGGAACGGGAAGAGCCGCTGCGTGAGGTAGTAGAGTGCCGGCAGCAAGTCCTCCCGCTTCTGTGTCACGACACGGAACCGGGTCCTGTCGTAGACCTGCGCGGCCACCGTATCTTTCTTCGCCAACAGCTTGGTGATGAGCGAGTCCTGGGTCTTGATGGAGTGCGCGAACTCCACGATGGGCAGCCCTTTGGCCTGCATCTCAGCGGCGACGCCCAACACACGCTCCATGATGAGCTCCGCCAGCTCCGCTTCCGAGACCGGCAACCGGAAGAGAAGGTCTCGCCCTTCAATGTGCTGGATGACGTGCATCACCTTCAGGACGACGCATGCGATGCGCCGATGCCTGGGCGACCCTTTGACTCCCGAAGCATAGAGGAACAGGTCGTGGATTTCCTCGGGCCGAGCCACTGCGTCCGCGACGCGGTAATTGAACGTCTTCCGGAGGTACTCGACGGCTTCAGCCAAGACGCCCCGGGCCCACTCCTCGTCGTAGGGACGGGACACATCCAGTTGAAGGAGCCTGAGGAAGTTGTCGACCTCCCCGCGCGTCTGGAAGTGCATCCTCCGCCAGTCGATGACCGACCCCCCCCGGAGGATGAGCCGAATGCGCTCGAGTTCGCGCAATCCCATCTGCTGCACCCTGCAGACGGGAAGATCTGGCAAAACAGGAGTGAGCGATGGCGCCTTCACGATGGATCTTCCTAGTCGAGCGAGGTTCGCGACGATAGCCCGACCAAAGCAAAAGGCCTTCCAAATGGAAGGCCTTCGCGTCCATCACGCCCACTGAGAACAGCTACTTGCAGGCTGCAGGTGCATCGGCCGTCTTGACGGCATGACCGGCCCGGTACATCTGCTCACTCAGCTTCTGGCCGTTTTCGGCATAGGTCACAGCGCTCCCTTCACGCTTCCCCGCGACCCAATGCTCTGCCACCTTCGTCACGCCGCTCCCGAAGTACTGGAGTCGTCGCCCGTGGTAGTTGCCGCCCACGAACTCAATCTCCTCGGTTTTCACGCCGTTCTCATCGAAGAACGTCCACACGCCAGATTGAGCACCGTCGGCGTGCTGCCCCACCACTTTCTTCTGGCCGTTCAGGTGGTAGCTCACGTAGGGCCCATGTGCGACGGGCATTCCTTCGCTGGTGCTTCGCTTCACACAAAACACACCGCGGTCAGTCATCGTCTCGCGCCCGCCGAACTGTTTCGTTCCGGCTGGACAGGAGAGCCTCACTTGTTCGACCTGCTCGGCCATCCCAACAACAGGGAGGCCCATTGCCAGAGCCAGGACAACGCCATGGACCGTTCGATTCTTGCTCATGCTCTTCCTTCCTGATGCGGACTGAGGACTGATTCGGGAGGTCATGCGGTGTGTTTGAACGCTCTCCCCAGGCGAATATTCAAGAGCGACACAGGACACAGCACGGAGTTCGTTCGACAACAGGCCCCCAATAGAACTGAGGCCCCACTTCCGAAGTCGGAACATGGGGCCTCAGCAACCCCGGAGGGTTGGATTTCGCCAAATCGGAGGCGCAGCCCCGTTACTTCGTCAGGGTCGCGCAGTACCCGTTACCACCCGTGAAGTACACGCCAAGTACAATCTGATTGTCTGCGGCGGACGTGCACAGGTTGAGCGAAATCGAGGCGCTCTTACGGTCCGAAGAACGCTGGTAGCCGTTGCTAAGCGGAACCGCATTCAACTCGGTGCCATTGGTGCGCACATAGAAGAAGCCGTTGAGCCCTTCCTTCGTGGACGGCAGGTCGTCGTCCTTGGAATAGAAGTGAACGCGCGCCTTGACCGTCTGCGCGGACGTATCAGAGCCGCACGCGGAACCAAAATCTTCCTTGGTGACATTGTAGATGATGTGGCCAGTGCCAGTTGCCGGGTCAAAGCTGGCCGCAGGCTTGCCCTGCAGATTCGAGCACGTGGGGGCGGCCAGCTCCGTGCAGGAGCCAGAGCTGCAGTAGTCACCGTAGGCGCAGGTGGAGCGGCCCTCACCCGTGCAGCTCGTAGGCACGGGCTCACCCTCTTCGCACTGGCCGGTGCTCACGTTGCAGGTCCGGTCGCCGGTGCACTCGGCGTTGGACGTGCAGGCCGTCACGCAGACGTTGTCCAGGTTGGAGCAGACCAGGTCCGTGGACTCGGAGTCCGTGCCACCGTTGCAGAGCACGTCCGTGGAGCACTGGCAGATGCTCGTGGTGGCGTTGGGACCCGTGCCGCCCAGCGGGGCGCAGGTCTTCGCCGTGGAGGGGCAGTCCACCGCGGCGGAACAGGTCTGCACGCAGATCTGGGCGGTCGGGTGACAGATTTCCGACTCTCCGCACTCGTCATTGCTGGAGCACGCGCCCGGGGACGTCGTGTCGTCGCCGCAACCAGCCATGAGACCGCTCATCGCGCCCAGCGCCGTGAGCACCAACATCATCTTGCGAAGCTGCATGTTGAGATTTCCTCTTGTTTGGAACGCCGCCCGGGGGGCCTCCGGCCACTGACAACAGGCCCCGATATCCATGCGAGCAAGGAAGGCTTAGTCCCGCCCGTCCGGACGTGTCAACGAGTGTCGACGCCACCTGGACGGCTGCTCGGCCGGGAAATTCACCCCTCGCACAAGCAGACAGCGGGAGCGGAGGCCATCGCGACTTGCATGTCGCGATGGCCTCGCTTGACGCCCCAATGTTCAGAAGGTGAACGGAAAGTCGATGGGCTCGCCCTGCCGCTTGTGACGCGGGAAGGACCAGCTCTTGATGAGCCCGGAGATGCAGCTCGCCATGTAGGTGGAGCGGAACTCATTCGTGCGGCATGACACCGCTGCCGTCTTCCCGCTCGTCTGGATGGTCCAGCGCATCACCAGCTTGCCGCTCAGCGACGGGTCCTTCTTCTTCTGCTCGTTGACGCACTTCACGATGGCCGGCTTGTTGGCCAGCACCACCGACATGATATCCGACTGCTGCAGCCGGTCCGGCACCCCGCCCCCAGGCTCGGGCGGGACATACGCCGTCGGACGCGCCGCGGACTGCTTCGACCCCGAGTTCGACTTCTTCGTGCCGAAGAGCTCGTCGAAGTCATCATCCGAATCGTTCGACGAAGGCCGCTCCGCACGCGCCGGCGCGGACACGCGCGGCTCCGGGACTTCCCGGCGCGACGATGCGGTGCGGCGGCTGCTCGGGCGCTCGACCTTCGCCACCACTGTCTCCGCGGGCTTCGGCGTTTCAACCGGAGGCGGAGGGGGCGTCTCGACGGTCGTGGGCGTCGTCTCCGGCGGAGGCGTGTTCACCGGCGCCGCGGCGACCTCCGTGGGAGGTGTCGAAGGTGGCGTCGCGGGATTCACGGGCGGCTGTGCGGCCGCCACGGGGGCCGTGTTCGCCGGAGGGCTGCTGGGAGGCGGCGTCGGCGTGGCCACGGCAACCGGAGGGTTCGCCGGCGCCGCATCCGCGCTGCCTCCACCCTTCAGGAAGAGCGCCGCTGCGCCACCACCGACCAGGAGCAGCCCCGCGGCGATTCCAGCGAAGAGCCCCATCTTCCCCTTGCCCCCACCCGGCGGCGGGTAGGCGGGCGGGTAGCTCGGCTGCGGCGGGTACGGGGCGGGCATGGGCTGCGCGTACTGGGGCCCGGGCTGATGCCCATACGCCATGGGCGCCGGCTGCTGATACTGCTGCACGGGCTGCTGCCCATACGCCATGGGCGCGGCCATGGGCTGCGCCATCGGCGCTTCGACGCCCCGCAGGGACGGCGAGGACACCGGCTCCGGCGGCGGCATGGGCACGTCCAGCAGTCGCGACTGCGACACCGGCTCCCGGCCCAGCGCGGGCGCGGGCGTCGGAGGCGGCTTCGACAGCGCGTCGTTCTCTTCCTTCACCAGCGAGGCCAGCACGCTGGCCGCGGACGGCTTCCAGCCCACGGCTTCCTCGGACGCGCTCGCGGGCCCGGAATCCCCCCGCGCTCCCTTGCCCGCGCTGAAGGCGGACTGCACGGGGCCGGAGGACACCGTGGGCGTCGAGCCGGACACGGGCTCGGGCGCGACGATGACGGGCTTGGAGGGCCGCGGCGCCAGCACCGACGCCAGCTCCGCCGTCTCCGACAACGGAATCCAATCACTGAAGCCCGAGCGCCAGCAGAGGCTGTCCGGCCCCACCTCGCCGCGGTCCCACAGGTCCTTGACCTTCTCGACGTTGAAGGGGCCGACCTGCTTCTCGTCGATGGCCACGTACCACTCGTGCGCCGCCGCGTTGGCCTTGGCCTCTTCCGTGTCCGGCTCGGCCTCCGCTTCGGCCAGCTTGCGCACGTTCTCCGCGGACGCTTCGCGCGCGGCGGCTTCGTTCGCGGCGTCGGTGGGAATCTTCTGCGTGCCAGAGCTCAGCACCTGGTCGAAGACGGCGCCAATCTCGTCCTCTTCCACGTCGGTGAAGAGGCCGCCTTCGGGCGGCGTGCCCAACGTCGCCGGCATCGTGGCGGCGGGCGCGTCACTCCCCTTGCCCGCGTCAGTCGAGGCGGAGGCCTCGGAGGTCGAGGACTCAGGCGCGGAGTCCTTCGCGGCCGTCGCACCAGCGGGACGCACGGTGATGGTGTGGCCGCACTTCTTGCAACGAACCTTGACCCCCTTGGGGCCAATCTTGTCGTCGCTGATCATGTACTGCGCGCGGCAACTGTCGCAGACGAAACGCATCGTTCCCGTAAGCCTCGGAAATGACGGGAGAAATCCCGCCTGAATCGTAGAAGTGGCAGCCGGAGGGGTCAAGGTTCGGAGCCAAGTCCGCCCGCCTGCCTTGTAACGCACGAACCCCACGTCAGGGTCTGTGTCCCTCCCTGCGCACCTGCACCTCCACGTGCGTACCCACGGCGACGCGCAGCTCGTGCAGGTCCTCGGAGGTGGCGAACACCAACAGTTCCCGCAGCTTGGTGCGCACCGGGACGCGGAAGGCGGAGCCCGTCTCGCCCTGCACCATGCGACGCACGGGCTCCATCTCACCCGCCGCCAGCAGCCCCGCTCGCGCCGCGGTGAGCTCCGCGCCCTCCAGGTACTGCCGCACGGCCTGCGGCGTCGCGGTGGGCAGCCAGGCACGCGCCGCCTTCGCCAGCGCCGCGCGGTCCGGCTCGTTGAGGCTCCGCTCCAGCAGCCGACGCTCCGGCTCCACCAGGTGCTGCGCCTCCGCGATGCGCACGTTGCCCACGACGAGGCTCAGCGCCGCCTGGAGGATGGCCTCCAGCCGCTCGGGGGCCACGCGCTGGCTGAAGGCCAGCTCGGAGCGCGCGAGCGCCAGGGTGCGGCCCAGGCGGTAATAGACCTCCTTCTGGCCCTGCTCCGCGAAGTACTTCCCACCCACCCGCAGCGAGGCCGGGTGTGTCTGGAGCAGCTCCACGTTGATGAGCGGCTCGGGCGCCGGCTCGTTGGAGCGCTTCGCCATCCGCTCGCGCGTGGCCACGAGGAAGGGCGAGTACAGCTCCACCGCCTCCATGCCCAACACGCGCGCCACGTACCGGTAGTGGTGGACGTGGTACTCGGGCGCGCTGGCCACGTCGATGCGGTGGCGCTTGGGCACCAGTTGGTACTGCTGCGACGGCACCGCGTACAGGTGCCCCACCTTCGTGAAGAGCAGGCCCAGCAGCTCCGCCAGCGGACCGCGCGCCTTCGGGTGGAACAGGTGGTTGTGCCAGAGCTGGTCGTTCAGCGGCCGCGGCTCCACCTTCTCCTTGTTCTTCGCGTAGGGCCCCAGCTTGGTGAGGATCTCCTGCTCATCCTCCCCAGCCTCGCCCAGCAGGCCGGACACCGCCTGCGCCGCGAGCCAGGCGCCGTCGTAGTTCTTGCGCAGCGCGGACAGCCGCACCAGCGCGCCCACCACCTTGCGCGGGTCCGCCGTGTTCGGCAGCGCGCGGCGCAGCGCGGCGATGGCTTCGTCCTCCCGGCCCGGCATCTGTCCAGCGAGGTCCGCGAAGGCCTCCTGCACCGCCGCGTCGTCGGGCAGGCCCTTGGCGGCCACGCCGTAGGCGGCCACCGCGCCCTCCGGGTGCTTGAGCACCTGGAGGTACAGGTCGCCGAGCGCGCGCCACAGCGCCATGCGCGCAACGTGCGTCTCCGGCGTCTTGGGCAGCCGGCCCAGCATCTTCGTGTAGTTCTCCTCCAACTGCTTCCACTGGCGCGCCGCGCCGAGCATCGCCTCCAGCGCGCTGAAGGCCTCCACGAAGCGAGGGTCCAGGTCCAGGGCGGCGTTGAAGGCCTCGGTGGCGCCCTCCACGTCCTTCAAGTCATCGCGACGCAGCTCGCCCAGCGCGAACCAGACGCGCTTGGCCTTGTGCGGCTCCAGGCCCAGCGCGGGGAGCGCGAGCATGCGCGCCAGCACGTCCGCAGCCTTCTGACCCTGCCGCGTCTCACGCAGCAGCACGTAGAGCTGGTCCATCACCTCCGGCGCGTCCGGCTGGGACTTGAGCGCGTTGGTGAAGGCGTCAATGGCCATGTACGGGTCGTGCAGCTCGTCGCGAGCGATGCGGCCCAGCTCCAGGCCCACCTTCGCGCGGGCCTCGCCCTCCAGCACGCCCACCAGTTGCTGCCGCAGCTCCGCGGACTTCTCGTACTGGCCCTGCTTCTCCAGGAGCGACACCAACGCGCGCAGCGTCGGCTCGTGGCCCGGGTCGATGGCCAGCGCCTTCTCGAAGTGGTTCTGCGCGCGGTCCGTCTGGCTCAGCGCGGCGTGGATGTCGCCGAGCTGCCAGTACACCTCCACCACCTCCAGGTCCGTCAGCTCCTCGCGGTGATGGATGAGGATGGTCTGGAAGACCTTGAGCGCGCCTTCGTAGCGGCGCGTCTGCACCAGCAGGTTGCCGTAGCCCTCCAGCGCGGGCAGGTATGTCGCGTCGAGCTCGTAGGCCTTCTCGTAGCAGCTCAGCGCCTTGTCGCGTTTGCTCAGCTTCTCCGCCACGTAGCCCAGGCGGTAGAGCTGGCGACAGAGGTCCGCGGCGGAGACGGAGTCCTTCTCCGCCATCGCCATCTCCGCCATCTTCCGCGTGACGATGTCCAGCATCCGCTCGCCGGACGCCCAGTCCTCGTGCGCGATGTACACATCCGACAGCGGGCGCGCGGCCTCCAGGCTGTCCGGGATGTGCTTCAGCGCCTCCTGCCAGTAGCCGGTGGCGGTGTCCCGGTCCTCGCGCGTCTCCGCGTGGTAGCGCGCGACGTCCAGCAGCGCGCGGCCCTTGGCGGCCGGGTCCTCGGTCTGCTCCGCCTCCTGGCGCAGGGTCTGCTCGTATCCGCTCCAGTCCTTCTCCTGCTCCTGGATGCCCTTGAGGGCGCGGATGCTGGGCAGGTGGCCGGGGTCCACCGCGAGGGCCTGCTGATAGGCGGTCCGGGCGCTGCCCGTGTCCATCAACATGTCCTCGTTGATCTTCCCCAGGCGGTAGTACAGCTCCACCGCGTCCTTTGACTGCCCGGCGAGCTCCGCCTCCTTCGACAGCATCTCCAGCGCGAAGGGCCAGTTGCCGCTGCGCTCGTACATCGTGCCCAGCGCGTGCAACGCCGGACGGCACCCGGCGTCCACCGCGAGCGCCGCGTGGTAGTTGTTCACCGCGCGGTCCAGCGCCTTGAGCTGCTGGTACTGGACGTTGCCGATGTCCACGTAGAGCTCGGCCTGCTCCTGCGGGCTGACGGCCAGCGCGAGCTGCCGCTCGTATGCCGCGATGAGGTCCTCCCACCGCGCCTGCGCCCGGCGCAGCCGGATGAGCGTCTTGATGGCCTGGACGTTCTGCGGATCGATGGCGAGCACGCTCTCCACGCAGACGTCCGCGTTCGCCGGGTTCTGGTACTTGTCCTCCCAGATGGTCGCGCTGCGGAAGAGGACGCGAATCTTCTCGCGCCAGTCCTCGCTCAGCTCCAGCATCCGCTCGTAGATGGCGAGCAGGTCCGCCGGGTGGTCCAACCGCGTGTGGAGCCGCTCCAGCGACTCCAGCGCCTCGCGGTTGACGGGGTCCAGTTCCAGCGCCTGCCGGTACGCGGCCACCGCCGACTCGTCGTCGCCGAGGTCACGCTCGTAGACGCCCGCCACCTCCACCTGGATGCGCGCGCGCTCCTCGATGCTGTCCGCCAGGTCCCGCGCCCGGAGCAGCGTGGACGCCACGTCCGGCCATGAGCGCTGACGGCGGTACAGCGCGGTGAGCACGCCGAGCGTCTCCGCGTCGGGCTCGAGCTCCAACGCACGCAGCAGCGCGCTGGCCGACTCGACGGGGTCCTCCAGCTGCTCGTCCCAGACGCGGGCAATCTCGCGGAGGATGCCCTTGCGCTGCTCGATGGAGCCAGCGGCCTCCAGCTTCTGCTCCAGCGCCACCACGTACTCACGCTGACGGCCGCGCCGCTGGAACACCGCGGCGAGCCCATCCAGCGCGGTGGCGTTGGTCGGGTCGAACTCGAGAATCTTCCGGAACGCCGCTTCCGCCGCCTGCGGGTCATCCAGGTGCGTGTCGTGGACGCGCGCCAGCGTCGCGTAGAGCCGCTCGGCCAGGGCGCCACGCGGCAGGTCGTCAGCGACCTCCTCGTAGACGGCGGCCAGCTCCTCGTGGCTGCCCGTCTCGTCGGCCAGCCGCTCCACTTCCTCGCGCAGCGTGTCGTCCGACGCGTCCAGTTGGAGCGCGCGGCACAGCGCCAGGAAGGCCACGTCCTTCTGTCCCAGCCGCGCTTCCTGCACCCGGGCCAGCTCGCGCAGCGCGGCCAGCTTCTCCTCGTCCGTGACGAGGTGGGGCATGTAGCGGTCCGTCACCTGGGCGTACGCGCGCCAGTCGTTGTGCGTGCGGTACAGCTCACACGCGCGCTCGTAGGCGGTGCGGTTGGCGGGGTCCAGCTCGAGCACCTTCTCCAGCGCGCCGGAGGACAGCTCGGGCTTGCCGCCCTGCCCCACCCACAGGTCCGCCACCGCGAAGTACGCGGCGACCGCCTGCTCACGCTCCTCCGTCAGCAGGTGCACCTGCACCTTCAGCTCCAGCGCGCGCACCGCGTCGTTCCACGCACGCAGCGAGACGAAGAGCTCGTGTACGCGCTCCAGCTCGGGGACCTGGTGCGGCTCCACCTCCAGCGCGCGGCGGGCCGCGTCCAGGGACTCCTCGCGGCGACCCATGCCGGCCAGGACTTCCGCCAGACGCAGGCGCAGCGCCTTCACGCCGTCGCTGCTCTCCTGGAGCGGAATCAGCCGGCGCAGCACGCCCACCAGCTCTTCACGCTGGCCCGTCTCGTCGTACAGCTCGCGCAGCGTGTCGAGCACGCCCCGGTGCCGCGCGTCCCGGTCCAGCGCGGCCTTGAAGAACGGCACCGCCTGGTCCGGCTGCTTCAGCAGGCGGTACACGACGCGGCCCAGGCGCTCGTTGAGGCGCACGACCTCGCGGGGGTCCAGCGTCACCGCCAGCCGGCCCTCCAGCAGCTCACGCAGGTCCTGCGGCCGGTCGGCGCGCTCGTAGAGCGACTCCAGCGCGGAGAAGGCCTGCTCGTTGCGCGCGTTCTTCGCCAGCAGTTCGCGGTACAGGTCAATGGAGCGGCCCAGGTCCGACAGTCCTTCGGCGGAGACCTGCGCCATCTTCGCCAGCACGCGGTCGCGCTCGGCGCCCGACACCTTCTCCGCCTGGAGCTTCAGGATGCCGTAGAGCTTCTCCGAAGCGCCCGCCGACTCGTAGAGCCCCTCCAGTTGCCGCGCCGACGCGAGGTGCTCCGGGTCCAACGCCAGGATGCCTTCGTAGGCGCCCGCCGCGCGGTCCGGGCTGTCCAGCCGCTCCTGGTAGAGCTGGCCCAGGCGGAACAGGTAGCCCACCCGGTCCGCGGGCTCCGTCACGCCAGCGACCAGGGCCTCCAGGATGCCCGCCAGCTCCGGCCAGGCCTCCAGCTGGAGGTACAGCCTGTCCAACGCCACCAGCGACGGCTCCTGCACCGTGGGGTGCAGGGTGCGCGCGCGCTCGTAGTAGGAGACCGCGCGGTCCGAGTCGCGCAGCTTCGTCTCCAACATCTGCCCCAACCGGAGGCAGACCTGCGCCGCGTCCGCGGCCTCGGCCACGCGCGGCAGGGCTTCTTCGTACGCGGACAGCAGCTCGTCGTAGCTACCGGACGCCTCCGCCGAGTTCTCCAGGCGGGCACGAATCGCGGCGTCGTTCGGGTCTTCCTTGAAGGCGCGGAAGAGGGCCAGGAAGGCCAGCTCCGACTCCTCCTGGGACTCACGCAGCGTGGCCAGCTCGTTCAGGAGCGCCTTGCGCTCGAACGCGTCGCCCGACACGCCCACGCGCGTCTCGATGACCTGCGCCAGGCGCGCAATGTCGCCGCTGGCGCGAAGGGCGCGCAGCAGCGTCTCCACCGCGAGCAGGTTCTGCGGCTCGCGGGCCACCAGCGCCTCCATGCGGCCCACCGCGCCCGCATGGTTGGCCTGCACGGACAGCACCTCGCCGTACAGCGCCAGCGCGCCCGTGCGGTCCATCAGCCGCGACTCATGCACGGTGGCCAGACGGAACTTCAGCTCCAGGCCCTCCTCCGCGGGAATCAGCGCGATGCGACGAGCCAGCGCGTCCGCCAGCTCCGGCCAACGCTCCTGCTTCTGGCAGAGCGCCTCCATGCGCTCCAGCGTGGGCAGGTCGTCCGGCTTGAGCTCCAGCAGGCGCCGGAAGGTGGCCAGCGCGCCCAGCGCGTCCTGGAGCTGCTCCTCCTGCAGCGTGCCCATCTGGAAGAGCACCGTGGCACGACGCGCCGGGTCCTCCGCCACCGAGAGCTGCCGGCGCAGCACCTCCAGCAGCTCCGTGGGCTTGCCCTGCGACGCCACCAGCCGCACCGTGCCATCCAGCGCCTCGATGTCCGTGGGCCGCAGCTCCAGCACGCGCTTCCACGACGCCAGCGCCTCCGCGGGTTCGCCCAGGTCCGTCTGGATGCGGGCCAGCGCGCGGTACAGCTCGGCGCGGGCGGTGTCTCCCGCCTTGCCCACGACCTCCGACAGGATGGCGGCCAGCTCCTCGGGCGCCTCCGCCTTGTCCACCAGCGCGACGCACAGCTCCAGCGAGCGCAGGTCATCCGGCAGCTCGCGCAGCGCGCGCGTGGCGGCCAGGAAGCCCATCTCCGCGTTCTCCAGCGAGCCCGCGTAGATTTCCGCGATGCGGCGCAGCAGCACGGCGCGCTCCTGCGGCACCGCCTCCGCCGAGGCGCGCGACTCCAGCATCTCCACCTGCTTCAGGTGGTTGCCCACCGAGGCGAAGATGGGCTCCAGCGCGCTCGCCGCGGCGCCACGCAGCGGGCTCTCCGAGCGCGCCATCTCCTCCAGCGCGCCGACCGCTCCAGCGTGGCCCGCCCGGCGCGTCAGCACCGACTGGTACAGCTCCAGCGCGCCGCGCGGGTCATCCAGGCGCGACACCTTGAGCCGGCCCAGGCGCACGCGCAGGTCAGACGCCTCCTCCTGGGCGCCGCGCTCGTCGGCGAGCTGGATCTCCCGCTCGATGTGCTGCGCCAGCTCCGGCCAGCGCTCCATCTCCGCCAGCACCCGCCCCAGCAGCTTCAGCGCGTTGGTGTTCTCCGGCCGCAGGCCAAGGATTTCCCGGTATGACTGCGCCGCCAGCGACTTGTCCGCCAGCGTCTCCTCGGCCAGGTGCGCCAGCTCGAAGAGCAGGTTCACCTGTGAGGACGCGTTCGTCTCGGCCGCCACCTGACGGCGCATGACGAGCGCCAGCTCGCGGTGCGCGCCCGTGCGGCGATGGACCCGGGCGATGGCGTCCAGCACCGACTTGTTCTTCGGGTCCCCGCGCGACAGCTCCTCCATCGCACGGACGGCCAGGTCATAGCGCTTGAGGCGGTTGTCGTAGATGCCCGCCAGCCGCCGCCACAAGTCACCCGCGAGGGGCTCCTGCGCGCCGCGCTCCAGTTGGTCCTCGTAAGCCGCGGCCACTTCCTCGAAGGCACCGGAGTCAGCGGCCAGCCGCTCCAGCTCGTCGCGCACCGAGGCTTCCCGCGGCGCCTCATTGAAGGCGCGCAGGCGTGCGACGAAGGCGAGCGACGTCTGCCCCAGCGCCTCGCGCAGGGTGGCAATCTCCTGGAGGTGCTCCAACCGCCGCTCGGGCGCCACGCCCGGCAGCAGCACCTCGAGCACGTCCACCAGCTTCCGGGTGTCGTTGACGCCACGGTAGACGGGCTCCAGCAGGCGCGCCGCTTCGGCGCGAGGCGCATCGTGCGCCATCAGCCGCTCCAGGCCCGCCACCACCTGGCCGTCCCCGGGCGCCAGCTCCAGCAGGCGCCGGTACACCGGCAGCGACTCCACCGGCCCCACTTCCTTCTCCAGGAGCTGGGCGCGCTTCAGCAGCCAGTTGCGCCGTGCGCCTTCATCCGAGGAGCCCTCCGCGAGCTGGTCCAGCACATCCGCCTGCTCCACGAAACGCCGCGACTTCGCGTAGAGCTTCTCCAGCGCGAGCAATCCCTCTGGCACCTTCCGGAGCGCCAGCGCGGAGCGATACGTCTCGATGCCCTTCGCGTCTTCCCCCGCGTTCGCGTGAGCCTCGCCCGCCTTGAGGAGCAGCCCCACGCGCTCTTCCGGGTCGGTGGCGAGCTGCGCCTGACGCGTGTAGACCTCGGACAGGCTCTTGGCGTTCTGTCCCTTCTCGTACAGGCGCGAGAGGGCCTCCAGCGCCTGCCGGTCCTGGGGCGCATCCGCCAGCAGGCTCTTCCACAGCCGCGCGGCCTCTTCCGGCTGGTCCAGCGACTCGCGCACCTCCGCCGAGCGCCGCAGTAAATCCAGCGCCGCGGGGTCTCCCGCGTTCAGCTCCGTCGCCGCCGTCTCGTAGATTTCAGCCAGCACCTCGTGCGAGCCCGTCTCGCGCGCCAGCCGCTCCAGGTCCGGCTGCACGCCTTCCCGGTCCAGCCCCTGCGCGAAGGACTTCACCGCGGACATGAACGCCAACGAGGGCTGGAGCATGTCGCGCTCGTAGATGCGGCGAATCTCTCCCGAGAGGAGGATCTTCTCCACGGTGAGCGCGGAAGTCATCCGCGCTTCACGCAGGGCCACCCTGCGGGCGTGGTCGCCCACCTGCACCAGCACCGGGTCCAGCACCTCCAGCGCCGCGCCGCTCGCGGGCACCGCCGCCATCACCCAGGCCTCGAGCGCCGCGCGCGCACCGGGATGTCCCGAGTCCTCGGCAAGAATCTTCCGATAGAGGCCCAGCGCCGCGTTCGGGTCGTCCAGGACCGTGCGCTGGAGCTCCGCCAGCCGGAAGGAGACTTCACGCCCCTGCGGGCTCTGCCCTTCCTGGTTGCGGCGCAGCGCCAGCGCCCAGGCCAGGTCGGAGTGACGGCCACTCTCGGTGTAGAGCCGGTCCAGGGTCGCCGCGGCTTCACGGCTCGCCGGGTCGCGCTCCGCGATGACGCGCCAGGCGTCCGCGGCGCTCTCCTTGTCCATCAACTTCGTCTCGTGCAGCAGCGCCGCCTCGCGCAGGAAGGCCAGCTGCTCGGCGGGCTCCGGCGATGCCGCGGCCAGCTTCTCCAGCACCTCGGCGAGCGCCGCCCACTCCTCTCCCGCCCGGTGCAGTCGCTGAAGGGCGCGCAGGCAGTCCAGGCTGCCCGGCTCGATGGCCAGCAGGTCGCGCAGCGCCTTCACCGCGCCGGCCTTGTCGTCCAGCTTCTTCTCCTGCACCTCGGCCAGCTCGCGCAGCAGCGCCAGCCGCGCGGAGCCGACGTTCCCCTCCTCCGCCAGCTCCGCGATGATCTCCGCGTAGCTGTCCAGCGAGTCCGCGTCCTCCGCCGCCTGCCGCGCCGATGAGCGCAGCCCCGCGTCACCGGGCGCCAGGCGCAACGCGCGCGCCAGCGCCGCGAAGGCCAGCTCCGGCTGTCGCAAATGCGTCAGGTGCACCTGCGCCGCCTGCCGCAGCGACTGCACCCGCGCGGCGTCGTCCTTCGCCACTTCCGCCAACACGTCCAGCGTGGCCACCAGCTTGCGGTGTTCCTTGCTGCGCTCGAAGGCGGGCACCAGCACACGCGCCGCCGCCTCGCGCGACGGGCCCGAGGCGAGCATGGCCTCCAGCGCCGCCAGCGCATCCGGGTCCGTGGGGCGCTGGAGCAGGATGTCCGCGTAGCTCTGCACCGCCTCCGCGCTGCCGTCCTGCGACTCCTGCAGCAAATGCGCGCGACGCAGCTTCAGCCGCGCCACCTTGTCCGCGTCACCCGCGGACTCGGCCAGCGCAATCATCCGCGCCAGCGTGTCTCCCAGCTCGCGCGTACGGCCGGCCTTCTCGTACAACTCCGCCAGGCGCGGCAGATGCCGGCCTTCCTCGGCGCCGTGCGAGAGCGCGGACTGCAGCGCCTCGGCCGCCTGGGCATCACGGCCCAGCTCCGTGTTGAGATCCACCAACTGAAGCAGCAGCTCCAGCCGCTCCTGCCCACGCGCGCCCTGAATGCGCTTGCGCAGCAGTCCTTCCGCGTCCGCGGAACGGCCCGCGCGCCCGTACAGCCGAACCAGCCGCTGCAGCACCGCGTTCGACTCGGGCGCGCGGCCCACCGCCGCTTCCAGCGCCGCGATGGCCTCCGCGGCGAGCGCGCCCTCTTCCGCCAGGCTCGCGGCCTCGAGCAGCAGCGGCACTGCCACCGCGGGGTCCTCGGACTCGGAGGCCTGCGTGCGCAGCACCCGCCCCAGCTCCGCGTGCGCGGACAAATCCCTGGCCAGTCGCAGCGCCTCGGCGCGAGCCCCCTCGTCCTTCGCGTCCTCGCGCAGCGTGCGCACCCGGACGTCGAAGGCCGCGCGGCTGTCCGCGAGCTGCTTCTCATGAATGCTGGCCAGCAACGAGAAGAGGCGCTTGCGGGCCACGGGCTCCGTCGTCACCTCCAGCTGCTGCTGGAGCGCCGCCACCTGCCGCTGGTGGTCGCCGCTGCGGCCGTAGTGCGCCGCCAGCGCCTCCGTCACCTCCGCCGTGCGGATGCCCGCCGCCGCCAGCCGCTCCAGGCCCCCCACCACCACGCCGGTGGAGACGTTCTCGGCGAGCAGCCCGAGGAACAGGTCCGTCGCATCCTCCTGACGCCCCAACCGCTCCGCGTACAGCTTCGCCTGACGCGCCGTCCACTCGTTGCGCTCCAGCTGCGTCTCCGCCAGGCCCGCCAGCCGCCCCGCGAGCGCCGCCGCCTCGTCGAACTTCGACAGGGCCACGCACAGCGCCTGCAGCCGCTGCACGCCCGCCGCATCCTCCGGCGCGAGCTGCACCCACTGGCGAGCCAACGGCTCCAGCTCCTCGGGCGCCGCGCCGGCCGCCTCGCGCCGGGCCACGTCCGCCTCCAGCCGTGCCTTCGGGTCGTCCGCGCGCGCCGCGGCCGCCTGCAGCGACTTCACCGCCTCCGCCGCGGCCGCGTCACCCGGGATACGCGACAGCACCTCTCGCCAGGCGGCCTCCGCGCGCGACGGGTCCGCCAGGGGGCCCTGGAGCAGCTGGGCCAGCTGCCGCCAGATGGTCGCCGCGACCTCCGCCACCGGCGCCGCCTCCGCCGCGCGTTGCAGCGCCAGCGCCAGCGCGGGCTGCGCCTGGGCCTTCTCCGCGTGCTCCACCACCGTGCCCAGCAGCAGCGGACGGCCCGGCTCCAGCTCAAGGGCGCGCGACAGCACCTCGAAGGCCCCGCGCGCGTCGTCCTTCTCCTCGAACATCAGCGCGAGCGCTTCGCAGAAGGCCACCCGCTCCGGGCGCGGACGCGGCGCCAGCAGCGCCAGGTCCAGCAGCGGCACCACGGCTTCCAGCTCGTCGTCCTCGGCCAACAGCCGCGCCAACTGGAACGCCGCCAACGCCTGCGTGGGGTCCAGCTTCAGCGCCGCTTCCAGGTGCTCGCGCGCGGCGTCCGCGTCCTTGAGCTGCGTCAGGAACAGGTCCGCCAACCGCAGCCGCATGCCCGCCTGGGTGGAGCGGTCCTTCACCGTGCCCAGGTAGCGCTCCAGCACCGCGACGGCTTCCGGAGCCCGGCCCTTCTCCAGGAGCTGCTCGGCCGTCAGGCTGGCCGCGTCCGCGCGGGACGCGTCCGCCGCCACGGCCTTCTCGAAGGCCGCCAGCGCGCCGTCCGCGTCGTTCATCCGGCCGAGGCGCAGCGTGCCCACGCGCAGCCACAGGTCCACCTGCGCGCTGCGGTCCTTCACCTCGCCCGCCATCGCTTCAATCTGCGCGATCGCCGGAGCGAAATCGCCGCCCGAGCGCAGCGTCAGCTTCTCGATGAGCGACAGGCCTTCGGGCATCCCCGGCCACAGCAGGAAGCAGCGGTCCAGCGCCTCCTTCACCTTCGCCGCCGCGCCCGGGTCGTACCAGGCGAAGAGCTTCGCCACGAGCAGCGACAGGCGCGCCGCGCTCTTCCGGTCGCGCTCCTCCAGCGACATGCTGCGCAGCATCCGCACGCGGTCACGCCACGTCTGCTCGAAGCGCTGCAACGAGCGCGCGGTCTTCTCCAGCCGCGCGTTCTGCGGCTCCAACGCACGGGCAACGTCCACCACCCGCTGCGCCAGTTCATGCTCGGTGGGGTCGTCCACCAGCCGCTCGGCGAGCGCGGCGTACTCCTCCGCCATTCCCGCGTCACCCAGCGCCGCGCGCTCGCGCTCCAAGGCCTCGAAGGCCGGCTGGAAGCGCTCCTCCGACAACAGCACCTGACGCACGCGCCGGAAGGTGGCGCGGTCCGGCTTCGCGCGCGCCGCACGCTGCAGGCACAGCACCGCGCGGTCGCGCCGGAACAGCTTCTGCTCGTAGACGTCCGCGGCCTTCAGATAGTGGCCCGCGCACTCCTCGCCCTGAGTGGCGGCGCCCAGACGCTCCAGGACGTCCGCCAGCGCTGCGCCGTCCTGCCGCGACTCGTGCAGTCGCTTGAGACCTCGCAGCGCGGGGAGCGGATCCTTCGCCACCAGCAACGCGCGCTTGAGCAGCTCCTCCGCGCGCTGCGTGTTGCGCTGCCGATCATGCGCGAGCTCCGCGGCGCGGCACAGCAGGCGCACCGCTTCGTCGGAGACGACATCGCGCGAGCGCCCCTCGTAGAGGCGAATCAACTCCTCGACACGGCCGGCCTTGTCGAGGGCCGCTTCGGTTTCGACGAAGGTGCGGTCATCGGACACGCGCAGCGTGGGACGCGACGAGGGCGTGGGCTGTTGCATGGAGGGGCGGGCCTTGGAATGGAAAGAAAAAGCAGCGAGGGCGCCAGTGACCGGAACTCTACCGGTCGCCAGCGCCCCCGAGCAATCGTGTAAAACCCGCCAAACGGCGGGAATCATTGGCCTTCTCGCTACCCGGCCGAGGGAGCGTCCGGCGGCGTCTCGCCACCCTCGCTTTCGTCCGCCGCATCCGCCGCGGGGGCCACGGCAGGTGCGGCCGTCTCCGGGAGCGCCTTCGCGCGCTCCACACCCGCGCTGTCGTTGAGCTGGGTGTAGAGGGCTACGGCCTTGTCACGCTGCTGCAGCTCCTCCGCGAGCTGAGCGGCGCGAGGCAGGTTGCCAAGCTTCTCGTGCAGCGGGAGCGCCTTGTCCTTGCGGCCAGCGCCCTCCCACGCCTCGGCGGCGGCGGCGAGGTCACCCAGCAGCTCCAGCCACCGGGCGCGGCCGGCCGGCTTCTGCTCCTGCTCGGCCCGGGCCAGCTCCTTCTGCGCCAGCTCCTTCGCCTCGTCGTCCAGCTTCAGCCGCTGCATGAAGTGGAAGGCCTTGGGCGGAGGCAGCGGGTTGAGGACCTCCACCGCCTCGCGGCGCTGGCCCACGGCCGCCAGCAGGGTGGCGGCACCCAGCCGATCACCCCGCTCCACCAGGCTCTTCACCTCGAGCCCACGGATGCGGTTGGCGCTGGCGACGTCCCGCGCGCGCTCGTACGACTTGCGCGCCAGGGTGAGCTTCCCGGAGCGCTCGTAGGCGAGCGCCGCCTGGTCGAACTGGCGGGCGCGCTCGTAGAGGCGGGCCACGTTCTCGAAATCACCCTTGCCGACGAAGTGCTCCATGAGGAGCTCGTAGGCACCGGCCTTCTCCAGCGTGGGCGCGAGCTGATCCGGCGGCAGCGTGCCCACCAGACGGCGGGCCGTGTCGTTGTCGCTCCCGGCCAGGGCGTTGCGCAGGGCGCTCTTGAGGTCGCCACCCGTCTCGAAGAGGCGAGCCGCCTCCGCGAAGGAGTTGTTGCGCTCATGCAACCGGCCCGCGTCGCGGGTGCGGCCCATGGTCTCCAGCTGCTTCGCCTGCTCGTCCCAGGTGCCCGTCAGCTCCGGGAGCGGACGCTCGCCACGCTCCGGGCGCTCGCCGCGCTCCGGACGCTCACCCCGGGCGGGCCGCTCGCGGCGCTCCGGACGCTCACCCGAAGCAGCACGCTCACCGCGCTCGGGACGAGCGCCACGCTCACGGCGCTCGGGACGGTCGCCACGCTCACGGCGCTCCTCGGAGCGAGGCGCCGCGACGGGCTCCTCGACCTCGGGGCCGGGCTGACGGCCGCTGGTCGCGAAGGCCGCCTCCGCGCGCTCGGCATCACCCGCGGCACGCCAGGCCTGACCGACCAGGAAGATGACTTCCGTCCACGCCTCGAACTTCTCGCGCGCCGGGTCCACGGCGGGAGCAGCCGCCTCCGCGGGAGCACCAGCCTCCGCGGGAGCAGCCGCCTCCGTGGCCTCACCCTCGGCGGGGGCAGGTGCCTCGGCGGGCGCCTCACCCTCGGCGGGCACGGCGGCCTCCACCGGGGCCGGGGCCTCGGCGGGAGCAGCAGCCTCCGCGGCGGCGGGCGCCTCGGGGGCGGCCGGCTTCGGCTGGCGCTGCACGCGCAGCAGCGTGGTGATGAGCCGGCCACGCGTGTTCAGGTCCAGGTCATCCAGCGACTTCAGCCGCATGGGCCGCAGCGAGCGGACAATGGCCTGCAGTGGCGCCTTCTCCGCACCGAAATCCGTCTTTGAGAGCGCCTTCTCCAGGATGCTCAGCTCGGAGATGACGCGCTGACCGGGGCCCACGGGGCCCTCATCGCGCCCGCGTCCACGGCCGTCTCCACGCCCACGGCCGTCGCCACGTCCTGGGCCACCACGACCGCCAAAACCACCACCCGGTCCGTCACGGCGAGGACCCTGGCCCGGTGCACCCCCGTCACGACCACGCCCACCCGGGCGCGGCCCACCGCTTCCATTCTCCTGAGGCACGTCTTTCTCCCGCTAGAACGCGTAGCGAATGTTCGGCGCCACCGCGAACCCGAACGAGCCCCCGGAGACGAGGTACTGCCCCGTCACCTCGAGCCCTACGGAAAAGTGGCGCAGCCGTGTGTAGTACTCTACTCCGGGCCCGGCAAACACAAGAATGTCGGAATCGGGGAGAAGCCGCTCCGGCGAAAACATCGCGTAGCCAGCACCCGCGCGGACATAGAACCAGGTGCGCTTCACTTCCTGACTGTCAGCGAACCCCACCAGGCGGGCTCGCAGCACCGCGCCGGGGATCAGGGAGGAGAAGTCACCTGACACCGCGCCGCCGGAGTTGCCCACATACTGGGCGCTCGTGCGCACGCTCGAGCCCATGAGGAACAGGCCCACGGACACGCGCTCGCCCAGGTCCACGCCCACCTCCACCTGCGCCATGGGCCCGGAGGAGAACGGACGCGGCGTGCCTTCGGCCGCCGGCGGGTTGGTGATGAACAGGGGCCCACCGAGCACCGCGAAGTAGATGCCCCGCTCGATTTCATCGAACGTGACAGCCGGGCGGTCGCCCTGGGCAGTGGTGGGCTGCTGGGCGCTCGCGAACGTGGGGAGGACGAACGAGGCGCACAGGGCAAGTGAGGCGAGGGCTTTCATGCGGTCCTGACGTTGGCCCGGCCCCCGCGGGGGAGAGGGAGCCGGGGAAAGGCGCGGTGGGCAGACCCTCTTCAGGCCTGCCCACCCGGAGAAAGGCCACCCGGCGCTATTCGCCGGACTGCTTGAAGATGAACGGATACGTGACGACCACCACGCCGCCGCCCTTCGGCTCGGGGAACTTCCAGGTGCGAACGCGGCCGGCCACGCACGTCTCCAGCGCCGCGTTGCCCGCCGTGGACTGCGCCACCGACGACGAGGCGACCGTGCCATTGCCCGCGATGACGAACTTCACCGCCACCTTGCCGCCCAGCTTCGGGAAGCGGTTGAGGAGGCTTTCGAAGCAGTAGCGGATCTGCCCGCGGTTTCTGTGGATGACCTGGCGGATGAGCTCCTTGTCCAGCGAGCCCATGACCTCCGGGTCGGACGAGGTGATGCCCACGTCAACGCTCTGCTTGCCGCCCAGCACGCCCACGCCGCTGCCGTAGGTGCCGGTGCCGCCGCCACGGCCCTTGGTGCCGATGCCGCCAATGCCGATGGTGTCACCCGTGCCGCCGCCGCCGCCGCCCGAGCCGCGCAGCCCCATACCGCCGAAGCCGCCCGAGTTGCCCGCCTTGGCGCCGAACATGTTGCCCATGGCGCTCTTCAAGTCACCCCCCAGGCCGCTCTTGCCGAAGACCGTGGAGATTCCGCCCTTGCCGCCGCCGAAGATTTTCGCGGTCAGCGCGCGCGCCTCGTCCTTCTTGCTCGGGTCGCCCTTGGGGGCGGTGCGGCTGTTGGTCTTGGGCGCGTCCTTCTTGCCCATCTGGCCTTCGTCGCCGCGGTTCTTCGCCGCCATCTCCCCGCTCTTCTTCTTCTCCTTCTGCTGGTTGAGGCGCTCGAGGAACTTGTTCTTCTGCGTCTCCGGCGGCTTGATGATGAGCTTCGCGATGCGGGCGTTGTCGGCCGACAGCTCGTCCGCGTACTCGTCCCCTTCGCCCGTGCGGTTCATCGCGGAGATGACGAACGCCGTCGCGATGAAGAACAGCACCAGGAAGATGTTGAGCGCGGTGTAGTCCATGGACTCGCCCAGCGGCACCACGACGCGCTTGGGCACGGCCTGGAAGGCCACCTCGAGCGTCACGCCGCCCAGGTCCACCCAGAGGAAGTCGTCCGCGTCCAGCGTGAGCGTGTACGCGTCACCCTCATGCGAGGCCTTGCCGGACTCGATGACCGCCTTCAGGTCCAGCGTCTCCCCCTTGCGGGTGAGCTCGCCCTTCATCTTCGCGGTGAAGCGCACGGTGAAGGACTGGCCGTCCGAGCGCACCGCCTCGAACTTCGGGCCGCCCAGGCGGGAGTCGCCCATGACGAAGTTCACGCCGGCGGCGCTGCCGACGACGAAGGCCCGCTTCACGCCCGGGGCCATGAAGAACTCGCCCACGCGCTGGTCACCCCAGGCGAAGCGCAGGCTCACGCCCAGTGGACCGCTGGACTTCGTGCGGCGCACCTTCCGCACGCGCGGCGCGGCGTCCTCTGGCGCGGCCACGACTGGGGCCGGCGCGGGCTCGGCGGGGGCTGCCACCGCGTTCTGCTGGGTGGCGGCGAAGGACGGGTCGATGGCACCCGCGACTGGAGCGGCCACCGCGGCCTGAGCAAGGCCCTCGGCCGGCGCCGGCGCGGCGATGACGGGGTTCTTCTCCGTCACCACCTCCGTGCTGGCCGCCGCGGCCGCCAGGTTCACCGCGGCCACCGCGGCCGGGTTCTCCAGACGGATGGTGGTGCCACCCACCCGGATTTCATCACCGAAGGACAGCAGCCCCTTGGTGACGCGCTTGCCGTTGACGTACGTACCCTCGACGCTGCCCATGTCGATGATGGACATGGCGCCGTCGCCGGCGACCTCGATGACGGAGTGGATGCGGCTGACCTTCTCGTCCTCCAGGCACAGGTGCGCCGAGGAGAGACGGCCAATCTTGATGATGTCGCGCTCGTAGTCCTTGGAGGCGACCAGCGAGTCGCCCTTGAAGACCTTGAGTGTCAGAGGAACGGCCATGGGGGCTCCAACGTAAAGTGGGTACGGCGTCAGACAACGCGCGCGGCGGTGGGTTCCCGCCGCGGTGTGGCGCTGGCTACAGCTCGCCCACGGACTGCATCACCTTGTCCTCGAAGTCCTCGCGGATGCGGATGAGGTTCGAGTGCTGCACCCGGTCACGCGCTTCGATGTACTCGCCATCCGGCTTCGTGAGGTCGCCTTCGATGGTGTCGTCCTCGAAGTCGATGTTGGTCGTCTTGGAGTAGCGCACATTGCCCTCCCCTGGACCACCCGGGTTGGAGCCCTCGTCCTGAGCCAGGGCGGGCGTCACCGCGAGCACCGCACACAGCATCAACGCCTTCCGCATCACTGCCTCCCGGAAGGGACCCGAAGGCCCCTTCGCACACCGAATCCCCGGATGAGGGGGAAACACAAGGTTCGCATCATCCCCCGCGCCCCCGCCACAGCGAAGGCACTCGGGGGCGTCCCAACTTTCACAGCAGGTCGTCTTCCGGCTCCCCGGGTTCCGCCGAGCCTGAATTCTTCTGGCCGGAGTTCCCGTTCGCGGGGGCGGGCGCCGGCGGCGTGCTGCCGCTGGCGGGGGTGACCTGGGGCTCGGCGCCCGTGCCGGAGGCCGGCGTCGCGGCGGTGGCGGGCGGGTTCGCCGTCCCGGCCGCCTTCTCCGCGGCCTGCATCTGGGCCTGCTGCTGCTTCTGCAGCTCCTCCATCTGCTTCGCCTGCTCCTCGGCGAACTGGGCCTCGCGCTTGGCGTTGACGATGACCTCCACCTCGCGCAGCAGGGCGAACACGGGGGCCTCGGCGGGCAGCGCCACCTCGCCGCCAGCCATGGCGATGTACTTGCGGTACAGCTCCGAGGCGCGCTCGGGCGCGTCCTTCACCTTGTGGAGGATGATGGCGCGGTTGAGGTTCACCGCCGCCAGCTCGGGGTCGAGCTTCTCCGCCTCGTCGTACTCCTGCATGGCCTTGTCGAACTGGCCCATGCCCTTGTACGCGACGCCCAGGTCCAGGTGCGCGGCGGCGTTCTTCCCGTCCGCCTGGAGGATGCGGCGCAGGTGCTGCTCGGCCGCCGGGAAGTTCTCCGCGGACAGGGCCAGCTGCGCCAGCTCCACGTGCGCCGGCACGTAGTCCTCGCGCACCTCCAGAGCCTTCTTGAAGGACAGGCGCGCCTCGTCCACATCTCCCTCCTGCAGGAGGATGAGGCCGACCGAATGGTGGAGCTCCGGGTCCGCCGCGTCCAGCTTCACGCCGCGCAGGGCCACCAGCTTCGCCATGGCGAGCTGCTTGCGGTCCAGGTAGCTGCGGATCATCACCTTCAGCGCGGTGGTGGACTGCGGGTCGCGCATCAGCGCGGCGCGCGTCAGGTCCATGGCCTTGGTGTGGTCCCCCTGCTGCCGGTAGATCTCCGCCAGCCGCGCGCGGGACTGCGCGTCATCCGGGTAGCGCTGGAGCACCTCCTGGTACAGCGCCACCGCGCCGGCGACGTTGCCCGCGTTCTGCTCCATCACGGCCAGGTTCTCCGACGCCTGCCGCAGCGAGGGCTTCTTCGTGAGCGCCGTCTTGTAGTGGTTGCGCGCCTCGGTGAGCTTGCCCTGACGCTCGGCGAGCACCCCCAGGTTGTAGTCGGCCTCGGCGAGGTTCCCGTCCGCCTCCAGCGCGGACTGGAACTTCCGCTCCAGCGACGGATAGTCGATGGCGTTGGCCTTCTTCTGCGTGTCGAACGCCTTCAGCGCGTCCTCGAAGCGGGCCTTGGCCGTGTTGGAGATGGGCGGCGGGGCGTCGGACTTGCCGGCGTTCGGATCCCCCGTCTTGGCCGTGGCGGAGCCGGTGGCCTTGGAGGAGGTACAACCGGCGGCGGCCAGCGAGACAGCCGCCAACAAGGGGAACAGGCGCATGGTGCGGATCGTCCGGTTCATTAGAGGAAATCCTCCGGCTCCTCGTCATTCCCGCCCTGCTTCGCGGGATTGGCGCCGTTGGTGGTGTCCGCCGGGCGGGCGTCCACCTGAGTCTCTGTCTGCGAGCGCAGCTGCGCGGTGAGGTCCGTCAGGTCCTCCTGCAGCGTCTCCGCCCGGGCCTGCTGCGCGTCCGCGGCCTTGGGCGCCGGCGGCGGCACGTCCTGGATGTTGGCCAGCAGGTCGCCGCCAATGAGCTGCATGCGGCCCTTCAGCGCCACCTTCTCCTCGGGCATGTCGGGGTAGCGGTCCGGCTGGTACGTGGTGCGCAGCAGCTTCAGGCTCTCCGCGGCGCAGTCGTTGTAGACGTCCAGCTCGCGGCTCTTGGCCACCGTGGCGGAGAACGCCTCGGTCGCCTTGTCCTTGAGCGGCTGCGCCTGGTTGGCGAACTCGTCGCGCAGCGCCTGCTCCGACTCCTCGTCCAGGCCGCGCGGCATGGGCGCGTTGGTGAGGCGGTCGGCGAAGTGGTCATACGCCAGGCCAATGCGGTGCAGCGCGCAGATGGCGGGCTCGGGCGCGCCCAGCGTCACCGTCTGCACGTACTTCTTCTCCACCACCTGGAGCGCGCGGCTCTTGTCCTGGATGCTCGCCTTGAAGCGGTTCGGTGACGGCGGCACGCCCCAGTACAGCTTCAGGCGCCGGTACTCGTTCCAGTCCAGGTCCACCGACAGGAACTGCGCCTGCGCGGCCGTGGCGAGCGCCGGCTTCTCCAGCGAACCCTGCACGCGGCGGGGCAGCTGGTCGAAGTGCTCGTAGATGCGCTTGTACATGCGGGACACGTCCCGCGACCTGCCCATCTTCTTGTACAGGGCGACGATGCGGCCCTCGGCGGCCAGATACCGGCTGGGGGAGCGCATGTTGTCGCGCTCGTACTGCTCCAGCATCTTGATGGCCTTGAACGCCGCGCCGCTCTTGCCCGTCAGGTCGATGATGGACAGGCGGATTTCGTCCGCGTCCTTGGCGCGCGGCCACAGCGTCAGGTAGTGCTCGCGGTTGCGCAGCGCGGCCTTCATCTGGCCCAGGCCCTCGCGGTAGGTGGCGGCGTTGAAGAGCGCCACCTGCGCCTTGGACTCGTCCCACTTCTGCACCACCGCGGGCTTGTCGTCCGCCGCGCCCCTGCGCTTCTTGCCGCGGCGTGCCCGGGCGTTGCCCTTCTCCCCCAGGCTGCGCTCGTAGCCGCGCACGTAGGCCTCGTATGTCGTCGCCGCGTCCTCGAAGTCGCCAATGGCCTCCAGCGCCTCCGCGTTCGCGTAGATGGAGTCCGGCACGTGCTTGGAGCGCGGGTACTCGGCGAACAGGCGCTTGCGCACCTCGATGGCCTTGTCCAGGCGCTTCGCCTTGTAGTAGTCGACGGACGCGTTGTAGAGCGCCAGGTCGGCGATCTCCGTCTGCGGGAAGTCCTTCACGAAGGCGAGGTACGCCTCGGCGGCCTTCTCGAACTCCTTCTTCTCCTCCAACTGGCTGACGAGCTTGAAGGACGACTGCTCGATGAGCTTCGCCAGGTCGTCGCGGAACTTGCCCACCGCCAGCTTGTCGTTGGCGTAGAAGCGCCGCGCCCACTCGTTCACCTTCGCGTAGTCCTGGAGCAGGTGGTACGAGTCGAGGATGAGGTTGGCGGAGATCTCCGCGGCGCGCTCGCCGTTCTCGAACTTGTACTCGGGGTAGCCGAGCGCGATCTCGCTGAAGCGCAGCACCGCCTCGTCGAAGTGGTTGTGGCGGTAGTAGATGTTGGCCGCCTTGAAGGCGATCTCCACCCGCTTCTCACCCTTGGGCACGTACTTGAGGTAGCGCTCGCACGCGTCGAGCAGCGCCTTCTTCAGCGTGGGGATGGCGGCCTTCTTGGTGATGTCCGAGCCCACCGCCTCGCCCTTGCCCTCGCCCCGCGCCTCGCCCGCCTTGACGACCTCGTCGTAGGCCAGCACCGCGTTGTAGGCGGCGTTCTGCAGCCACTTGCCCGGCTTGCCCGGCTTCGGCTTGCCCTTGTCGTCCTTGGCCTCCAGCACCTTGGCGTCCTGGAGCACGACGAGCGTGTAGTTGGCGGCGGCCTTGTCGAACTTCTGCAGGTTGTCGTTGAGCAGCTCGGCCCAGAAGAAGCGCAGGTCATACGCCTTGGGGTTCTCCGGGAAGAGCGTGAGGTAGTCGCTGTACACCGCGTCCGCGTAGCGGAACGTCTCCTCGTTGCGCGTCTTCTTGCCCTCGTTGTGCCAGGTAACGGCGAGGTTGGACAGCGTGCGCTCGGACAGCTCCTTCGCCTCCGCCAGCAGCTTCTTGTCCTTGTCCTCCTTGATGACGCCGGAGCCCTCGACCTCCTTCATGATCTTCACGAGCCGGCGCACCTGGACCACGGTGCGCTCCTTGTTGCCCATGCGGAGGATGCAGTCGACGATGCGGCCCTGGAAGCCAGGCGCCTCGGGGGACAGCGGCTTCTCCTTGATGAGGCCGTTATAGGTGATGGCCGCCTCGCGGTCCTTGCCATCGCCGTAGTACAGGTTGGCCAGCTGCTTCAGCATCGTGAAGCGGTCTTCCGGGTTGGTGGCCACCTTGCCGAACTCCGCCCGGGCCTGCCCCACGTCCCCCTCGTGCGCGAACGCCCGCACGTAGTCGGTGCGCGCCTCGCGCAGCAGCGAGCCGCGGCCGCTCTTGCCGCCGTCCTTCTCCACGGCGTTGGCCCCGGCCAGCTCGCCGTAGAGCACCACCGTCTTGAACTTGTCCTTGGCCGACTCGAAGTCGCCCATGTTGTAGTGGCACCAGCCCTGCTTGTAGAGGGCGAAGGCGTACACCTGGTTCTCGGGGAACTCGGAGGCCTTCTTGTACGCCGCCAGCGCCTTCTCCAGCTCCGGGCGCTTCCCCTTGGAGTTGTTGAAGTAGTACTCGCCGAAGGCGAAGTAGGCGTCCGGGATGAACTTGGACTTCGGGTGCTTCTCCACCAGGCGCTTGAAGGCCACCAGCGCCTTGCGATCCTGGCCGTCCTCCATGAGGTACTGGCCCAGGAAGAAGAGCACCTCGTCGGTGCGCTCGAAGGCCGGGTACTCCTGGACGATCTTCGTGTACTGCTCCACCGCGAGCTTGCCGTACTCCTTCTGCTTCGCGATGAACTCCGCCTTCTCCGCCTTGGCCCGCTTCTGGCCCGCGGCGTCGTTGCGGTTCATGGCCTGGATGAGGTCGTCATCCTTCCGGTTGGCCTCGAAGAAGAAGAACTTGGACTCCTCCCAGTAGAACTCGCCCAGGCGGAACAGGAGGCTGGGGGCCTCCTTCGGATCCGGCGACAGGGAGATGATCTTCTTCAGCGACTGGATCTGCTCGCGCCGCTTGGAGGCCACCTGCAGCTCGACGCCCAGCCGGAACTGGTCGTACTGGAGCGCGGGAGCGACCTCTTCCTTCTTCTTTTCACGGGTGATGTCGCCAGCCAGGGACTTGTCCACCGCGGTGGCGGACTTCCGGCCGAGATCGGCATCGCGCGGGGCTTTCTTCTCCTGGGCGGCGGAGGCCGTGGCCAGGAGGACGAGGCAGACGAGAAGCGAACGGCGCATGGTCTTCCTAGGAGAGGGGCACCGGCGTCCCCGGTTGCCTGCCTGGTAGGCAAGTGTCCGGGAATCTTCGGGAATTTCCATTCGGGGACCCTCACTATGCGCGGTTTCCGCGCGGCGGGTCAACACTGACTGGCCGCCTGCTTTCCTCGGGGAGCGTCGGTTCAAAATCTTCCAGATCCGCTGTGAGAATCGGCGCCCTGGAGTTGCCGTGTCGGACCTGCCAGGTATGGGGGAACGGACGGTCGGTTGCCCGGCCTCCCCGCACTGGAGTACGCGTCGGATCATGAGTCTCCTCCCCGAAAGCGCCAGCTTCGAAGAGCTGGTGCAGGACTACTTCCTCGCGGTGCGTGGCGCGGGGCTGATGCTCTCCGCCCTGGACACCGAGCTTTTGACGACCTGGGCCCGGGAAGGCGTTCCCTTCGAGGTGGTGGCGCGCGGAATCTCCCGCTCGGCGGAGAAGGCCCTCTGGGACGCGCGGCCCGGAGAGCCGGTGCTGCGCTCGCTGCGCGCGTGCCGGCGGCAGGTGGAGTCGGAGATCAAGAAGTACCGGGAGCTGGCGGCGGGCGCGGGTGAGGAACCCTCCTCCTCCGCCCCCAGGCGCAAGCGGGCCCGCTCCTGGGAGGAGACGCGGCACGCGCGGCTGTGCGCGGCGCTCGAGGACCTGGCGGGGCGGAACGAAGCACTGTCGCACCGTGTGCGAAACCTGCGCATCACCGTCCTGGCGCATGTCCCGGAAGAGCCGGCGGCCATGGACGCCCAGGAAGTGCTGGCGTTCCTGCTGGTGCTGCGCGCCCTGCCCTTCCTGGACAGGTGCGCCCTGTGGCGTGAGGCCCTGGCGGCGTCCGCGGAGCAGCAGGTGATGTCCCCGCGCGCCCGCAAGGTGTCCCGGCGCTTCCGGGTGCTGGCGACGGTGCGGCGGCGGCTGGGCGTGAAGGAGCTGTAGGTGGGACGAAACGCCTGGCCGCCCGTTCAGTGAACTGACGGCCAAGGGGAGGCTCTGGTATGGCGGAGCGTGAGATGGCTCCAAAGGCGAATGGCGAGGCGTGTGGTGTGTGCGGCGGGCGGACCTATGTCATCGAGCGCCGGGGGGAGCAGGCCCACGCGCGCATCTGCGCGTGCTCCGAGCACTGCTCGGTGTGCGGCGGGCGCGGGCACGTGCTGGTCGAGCGCGAGGGTGAGTTCAGCCAGAAGATGGGCCCCCGCCGCTACGAGGTGATGGAGACGTGCGTGTGCACGCAGCGGCGGAAGCGGGTGGCGCGCTTCAACGAGGTGGGCCTGCCCGCCGTCGTGTCTCACGCGAGCTTCGACAACTACCGGGCCTTCAACGAGGCGCAGGACCGGGGCCGCGGCGTGGCGCTGCACTTCGCCCATCAGTACGTGAAGGGCGGCCCGTCCAAGGGCTTCATCCTCAGCGGGCCGGTGGGCACGGGGAAAACGCACCTGATGGCGGCCACCCTGGCGCACCTGGTGCTGGAGCTGGGCGTGCGCGGGCGCTACGTCGAAATCTCCCTGCTCTACGCCACCATCCGGCGCGGCTTCCAGGAGGGAAAGAGCGGCGGAGAAATCATCGGGCCCCTGTCGGAGGTGGAGGTGCTGGCCATCGACGAGCTGGGAAAGGGCCGCGGAAGCCCCTTCGAGATGGAGACGCTCGATGAGCTGATTGCCCGCCGCTACAACGCGGGCCGCACCACGCTCTTCGCGACGAACTACTCCCTGGAGCCGGAGAAGCGCGCCACGCGCAGCGCGGCGCCGTCGGGCTACCGCACCACAGAGGACGCGCGCGGCGCGGCGCGCGACGCGGAGCTGCTGCGCGAGCGCGTGGGCGAGCGCATCTACAGCCGGCTGTGCGAGCTGTGCACCTTCGTGGAGCTGCCGAAGGACACGCCGGACCGGCGCCGCACCCGGCAGGAGATGGACGCGCCCATGCACCATTCGCTGGGCGGCGGGCGCACACCAGGACGGTAGTCACGCCGCGCCGGGCGTCCGCCTCCGCCGTCCCGCTCGACGACCGGCGGAGGCTTCACGCATCCTGTGTCCATGACTGACGCCATCCTCGTCCTCGTCACCGCCCCCACCTCGGACAAGGCCGCCGAGCTGGCTCGCGCGCTGGTGGAAGCGCAGCTCGCCGCGTGCGGCAACATCGTCCCCGGCCTGCACTCCATCTACCGTTGGGAGGGGAAGGTCCAGGACGAGCCCGAGGTCCTGCTCGTCCTCAAGACGCGCGCGGCCCTCTTCGAGCCGCTGCGCGCGCGCATCGTCGAGCTGCATCCCTACGACGTCCCGGAGGTGCTGCGCGTGGACATCGCGGAGGGGCACGCGCCGTACCTGTCCTGGATTCTGGGTAGCACCCGCGCCTCGGACTGAGCTCCCGCTCCCCTGCTCTACTGACGGGCACAGCCAGCGCCCCGCCTGCGGCTGGCGCAGTGAAATACGGCGCGGCGAAAGGAGCGTTGTGGGCTCGCCCTCTTCCCCCAGGAGCCGACCCCCATGTCCCGACTGCGCAGCTTGTGCCTCCTCGGACTCGTGTCCGTGGGTGGCGTCGCCTGCTCCAACGGCGCGCAGGCGCCCGCTCCGGCGTCCGATTCGAGCCGCCTGCCCAGCTATCCGGGCTCGCGGCAGCCCTCGGCCCCCAACCTGCCGACGCCCACGCCGCAGAACGACAACGACGACGTCTCCGGCCACGACGGCGATGACGATGACGACCCGCCCGTCGCGGAGCAGCCGCCTCCCGCCCCCGGGCCGCAGGCCCCGGAGCCGCCCGCCTACGCGAAGCAGTGGTACGTCAGCCCGTCCGGGGATGACTCGGCGAAGGGCTCGCGTGAAGAGCCGCTGCGCACCATCTCCAAGGCCCTGACGCTGGTGGGCCCGGGGGAAATCATCCGCGTCCAGAAGGGCACCTACGAAGAGAAGCTCGTCATCAACGCCAGCGCCAAGGCCGGCACCGCCGAGGCCCCCATCACCCTGCGCGGCGAGGATTCGCCCAAGGTCGTTCCCACCGGCAGCGGCTGGTTCATGGCCCACGTACAGCGGCCCCACTGGCGCATCGAGGGCTTCGAGTTCGACGTCCGAGGTCAGCGCCAGGTCGCCGTGACGTTCTCCGGAAACACCACCGGCACCGTGCTCGCGGACAACGAGCTGCACCACGGCGCGTTCGGCAGCGGCATCAGCACCGACGCGGGCGCCAACGGCATCACCATCGAGAACAACCACATCCACCACTTCGCGCGGGGCGACGACGACTCGCACGGCGTCGTCATCGCGCCCACGTCGGTGGACATCACCGTGCGGGGCAACGACATCCACGACAACTCGGGTGACTCGGTGCAGTGCCTGGGCCCCGAGGGCTTCAGCAACAACACCCCGGCGCGCGGCGTCCTCATCGAGGACAACGACATGTACGACAACCGGGAGAACGCGGTGGACCTCAAGACGTGCCACGACGTCGTCGTGCGCGGCAACCGCATGTACGGCTTCGAGAAGTCCTCTTCGTCCCGTGGCGAGGCCGTGGTGGTGCACTACTCCGCGCGCAACGTCGTCATCGAGGACAACGACATCTCGGACGCGTCGCTGGGCATCGCCGTGGGTGGCAACCGCGTGGGCGCGCCGCCCACCAACGTCTCCATCCGCCGCAACCGCATCCACGACTTGAAGGCGCCCGAGGGCTCCGGCATCCGCATCGAGAACGGCAGCGACGTGCGCGTGCTGCACAACACGGTGGTGGGGACGGACGGCTTCGCCTTCGTGGTGGGCCACGGCACCGGGGGGCCGTCCACCAACATCGCGGTGCGCAACAACGTGTTCGCCACGCGCAACGCCGTCAGCATGGGCCTGTCCGCCCCCGGCCTCAGCATGACGTCCAACCTCTACCTGGCCGGCGCCGCGTTCAACACGGGCATCTTCATCGCCCCGCAGAGCGACTGGGAGGGCAGCACGCTGGCCCACTGGCTGTCGAACGGCGTGGAGCTGGACTCGGATGAGAGCGGCGAGCCGCTGGTGGACCTGGACCTGCTGATGCCCGGCGAGCGCGCGGTGGACCGGGGCATGGACCTGGGGCTGCCCTACTGCGGCGCCGCGCCGGACATCGGCGCGGTGGAGTCGGACTGCCCCGAGGCCGCCACCGCCGCGCTCATGGAGTAATCGCGCGCACCAGCGAATTGCCGGCGTCCGCCACGTAGAGGCGGCCGTCCGGCCCCACCGTCAGGCCGGCCGGGAGGACGAGCTCCGCCTTGTCCCCCGGCCCGTCCGCGTGGCCGTAGCGCCCGCTGCCGGCAAGCGTCGTCACCTTGCGCGCGCTGCCGTCCGCGTTCAGGACGACGCGGCGCACGCGGTAGTTGCCCGGGTCCGCCACCGCGAGCGAGCCATCCTTCAGCACCGCGATGCCCAGGTACGGCAGGAACTGGGACGACTCCGGCGCGCCGTCACGGAAGCCCGGCGTCGTTCCCGCCACCACCGACGTGAGCCCGTCGCGGATGCGCACCACGCGGGACATGCCGGACTCGACGACGAACAGCGTGCTCCCATCCGCGCTCACCGCCACGCCCGAGGGCCGGTAGAGCCAGTCACCCTGCAGCGTCGTCACCGGGTGGCCCTCCTCCACCAGGTCGATGCGGCGAATCACGCCGTTGTTCATGTCCGCCACCAGCAGCGCGGTGCCATCCGGCGTCACCGCCAGGCCCGTGGGCTGGTTGAAGGCCGCCTGCTTCGCGGGGCCGTCCATCAGCCCCGGCGTCCCGCCCGCGAACACCTCCACCGTCCCTTCCGGGTCGATGCGGCGGATGACGTAGTGGTCGGTATCGGCCACGTACACGTTGCCCGCGGCGTCCGCGGCGATGCCCATGGGTCCATTGAGGCCAGAGGCCACCGTCTTCACCTCGCCCTCCGGCGTCACGCGCTTCACCGCGTTGCCCAGGCCGTCCGCCACCACCAGGCTCCCATCCGGCAGCAGGGCCACCGCGGTGGGCGCCCCCAGCGAGTTGCCCGCCACGGGGACACCGGCGCGGACACGCTGCCCGGGAATGCCCGCCACCGTGCGGACCTCGGCCGCGGAGGGCCCCTGGGGGCCCGACACGTTCTGCCGCTCGAAGCGCACCAGTGTGTCGGGCACCGGCCGGCCCAGCGCCTTGTAGAGCACGTTCGCGACGATGCGGGCCGCGCGCGGGTCCGCCATGTCCTCGGAGGCCAGCGTGCGCACGAAGTCGATGCCTCCGGAGGAGAAGATGTAGGCGTCGCCCTGCTTGCGCAGCACCATGTGGCCGAAGCCGAAGGCGCCCTGGAGCGACAACAGCGGGGACTCGGCCAGCACCTCCAGGCCCTCCGGCGAGCTCCCGTTGCCCACCAGCTGGTCCACTTCGTAGCCGTTGGCCATCCACAGCGTGTCACCGGCCTTCAGCCCCGAGCCCGCCAGCGCCCAGTGCCCCGGGTGGGTGATGACGGCGGGGAAGCCGAACTGGTGCCAGCGGGCGGAGAACTGCACGCCCAGGAGCGCGTTCTCCGGACGGCCCACGACGCGCTCGCGGAACTTCACCGTGCGCTGCGCGCCCGTGTACGGGTCGTTCGCGTGGCCCTTGTAGCAGGCGATGATGCGCCGCGGCCGGCCGTCCTGGGACGGCTCCATCTGCACCTGCCAGTACGCGTTGTTCGCGCCCAGGTTGAGCAGCGACCGGCCCTCCGCCACCGCCCGGTCCGCGTGCGCGCGGATGCGCGGGCTCCAGTACTCGTCGTGGCCCGACATGAAGAAGGCCTTGGCGCCGGCCAGGAAGTCGTAGCTGGCGTCCAGGTCCTCGTCGGTGAAGTAGCCCACGTCCAGGTCCTGCGACTCCAACCACTGAACCAGGCTCAGGTCGTCCGTCAGCAGGTGGCCGCTGCCATGGCCGCGGTAGTTGGGCCGGTCATAGGACACCCGGAAGGCGCGGCTGACGCCGTGCTCGCGCATCACCCGGTCGCGGTCGTCATAGAGGCTGGTGCCGCCCCAGGTGTTGTAGGCGGCCCAGGTGGCGGTGGGGATGAGGACGGCCACCTCGGCGCGCGGGTTCGCGTCCCGCACGAAGAAGGGCACGTAGCGCTGGTGGTTGTCCTCGCGCACCAGCTTCACCACGTACACGCCGCGCACCCAGTCTTCACCGACGGGAAGCTCCAGCGTGGGCGCCCAGCGACAGGCGACCACGCCCGTGGCGCGGTCCGCGGGACAGTCGCCCTGGCGCACGCCGGGCACCGGGCCACCGCGCGCCAGCTCGCGCGCGCCCGCGCCGCCGTAGTGCCCCATCCGGTACACGTACCAGCGGAAGCTCCGGGCCTCGGACACCGACACCGCGACGCGCAGCGTCTCACCCTGCGTCAGCGTGGCCTTCAGCGCGTAGCCTTCGATTTCCCGGCTGTGGGCGTTGCGGGTGATGCGCCACGCCGTGGTCCCCGGGCGGCGGTTCTCCTCGCGCACGGCGTCCGCGTCTCGCGGCGGCGGCTGCACCGGGCCCGCGTCGGGAGGCTCGGGCTCTTCGGAGCCGGCGTCCGGCCCCCCCGCGTCGATGAGGCCCGGATGCGGCGCACCGTCGCCGCCGTCATAGCCGTCGTTCAGCGGAGGCGTGTCGTGTTTGTCACCCGGTATCACCGGGCGCACGGCCGCCTCCTCACAGCCACTGCCACCGAACACGAGCGCAAGCCCGCACACCCAGCCCGCCCAACGGCCTGCCTGAGCCATCCCGTTCCTCCACGCCACGGCTAATGGACCGGAGGGTAGGCACGAACACTCTGGAGGGAAGCGGGTGCCCTCCTGGGAGCAATGAATTGGGATGGATCACCCGGACAAAAGCCCAGGGCGGGAAACGGCCTACCCCCCCAAGAGCTCCCGGTGCAGCCGGGCCGTGAGCGCCTTCAGGTGGGCTTTGTCCACCAGCAGCGTCAGTTGCAAAGGCGACGTATGGGCCGCGTGGACGTGCGCCCCCAGCTCCTCGGCGGCGGCCAGCGCGCGGCGCAGCGGCGCCCAGTCCGCGTTCAACCCCACGCCCACGCAGGTGACGGTGCCCAGGTCCTCGCGCCAGGACACCCCGTCACCGAAGCGCGTGGCCAGCTCCCGGCGCAGCGCATCCGAACCATGGATGTCCGCCAGGGGCACGGTGATGACCGTCCGGCGCGGCCCGCCCGCCGGGCCCTCGAAGTCCAGCGTCCGCCCGCGGACGGCGCGCGCGTCCAGGAACTCCAGCAGCTCGGGCAGGCGGATGGGCTCCGCGGCGGACAGCACGGCCATCTCCGCGTCGGCGGTGACGCCCTTGAGCCGGCTGTCTGTGGGGACAGCCAGCTCCTGGACCGCCGTGCCCGTTCCCTGGCCGTGCGCGGTGCGCGCGAGGATGGTGATGCCCCGGGCCTTGGCCCACTCCACCGCCTGCGCGTTGAGCACCTTGGCGCCCGCGCTCGCCAGCTCCTGCATCTCGTCGTAGCTCAGCGACTCCAGCTTGCGGGCGTCCGGAACCACGCGGGGGTCCGCGCTGAACACGCCGTCCACGTCCGAGTAGATTTCACACGCCTCCGCGTCCAGCGCCGCCGCCAGCGCCACCGCCGTCGTGTCCGAGCCGCCGCGCCCCAGCGTCGTCACTTCCTTCTTGAAGGAGACGCCCTGGTAGCCCGCGACGATGACGACCTTGCCCCGTGCCAGTTCGTCGTGGATGCGGTACGGACGCACCTCCACGATGCGGGCCTGCGCGTGCGCGTCCGTGGTGATGATGCCGCTCTGGCTGCCGGTGAAGCTGA
The DNA here is from genome assembly GCF_013372585.1 of Myxococcus sp. AM010. Classification (NCBI taxonomy): domain Bacteria; kingdom Pseudomonadati; phylum Myxococcota; class Myxococcia; order Myxococcales; family Myxococcaceae; genus Myxococcus; species Myxococcus sp. AM010. The sequence continues at coordinate 16,105 of NZ_JABXEO010000011.1, read as the reverse complement.
TGGCCGGCACGTCCAGCTCCTGGAGCGCCATGGAGAGCAGCGCCATGGAGATGCGCTCGCCACAGGTGAGCAGCATGTCCAGCTCGCGACGCGGCGGGTCCGCCGAGACGCCCTTGGCCAGCGCCAGCAGCTCGTCCGTGGTGTCGCCCATGGCGCTCACCACCACCACCACCTGATAGCCCGCCTCGCGCTTGTCCTTCACCCGCTGGGCGACCTTGCGGAGCTTCTCCACGCCGGCGACCGACGAGCCGCCGTACTTCTGGACCACGATTGGCATGATTCGACTCACTACCCCTGTTCGGTGTGTCCGGAAAACCACACGCGTGGGCCTCCTGCAGAAGTCCGGCCAGCCGCTGGACGACGCCCACACACGCAGTCGGTGTCGCCTTGACACGCCAATGTCGGGTTTAATACCGCGCCCATGCCGATGATCGAGGTCCAGCACCTCACCAAGCGATACCGAGAGCGGGTGGCCGTGGACGACCTCACCTTCCAGGTCGAGGCGGGTGAGATTCTCGGGTTCCTCGGCCCCAACGGGGCGGGCAAGTCCACCACCATGAAAATCCTCACCGGCTTCCTCCCGCCGTCGGAGGGGGTGGTCCGCGTCGGGGGCCATGACGTCGAAGCGCAGCCGCTGGAGGTGAAGCGCCGCATCGGCTACCTGCCGGAGCAGCCGCCGCTCTACGTGGAGATGACGGTGCGCGGCTACCTGCGCTTCGTGGCCTCGCTGAAGGGGCTGTCGGGGAGCGCCCTCAAGGCCGAGCTGGAGCGGGTAGCCACCCTCATGGGGGTGACGCACGTCATGGACCGCGTCATCCAAAACCTGTCCAAGGGCTACAAGCAGCGCGTGGGAATCGCCCAGGCGCTGCTCGGCTCACCGCCGGTGCTCATCCTGGACGAGCCCACCGAGGGCCTGGACCCCGCGCAGCGCGCCGAGCTTCGCGCCCTCATCAAGGGCCTGGCCGGCAAGCACACCGTCATCCTCTCCACGCACATCCTCCCGGAGGTCACGATGACGTGCCAGAAGGTGCTCATCATCCACCAGGGAAAGATGGCCGCGTACGACGACATCTCCCAGCTGGCCCGCATCCACGGGCAGGCGGAGAGCGCGTCGCTGGAAGAAGTCTTCATCAAGCTGACCGCCGCCTGAGCGCGGCCCCCTTTCAAGGACCCTGCCTCCATGCGCACCGCCCTGGCGATTGCCCGCAAGGAACTGTCCATCTCCTTCACCACGCCGTGGGCCTACGCCGTCTTCACGGCGATGGCGGCGCTGACGGCCTTCTACTTCACGGACCTGCTGCAGGCGTTCAACGACGTCCAGGGCGTGGCGCGCCGGGTGGGCTGGGCGCAGATGTCCCCGGACTTCAACATGTACCGCAACCTCACGGACGGGGTGGTGGTGGAGCTGTGGGGCAGCGTCCTGGTCATCACCCTGGTCGTCGCGCCGTTCCTGTCCATGCGGCTGTTCGCGGAGGAGAAGCGCAACCGCACCTTCGAGCTGCTGATGACGGCTCCGGTGCGGCCCATTGAAATCGTGCTGGGCAAGTACCTGGGCGGCCTGGGCGTCATCTGGGCCACGCTGGCGCTCACGCTCGTCTTCCCGCTGCTGCTGTCCGCGCTGGGCCACAGCGAGTCCGGGCCGGCGCTGGAGTGGTCCACCGTCCTGCTGGGCTACGGCGCGCTGCTGCTGTGGGGCGCCACCTGCATGGCCGTGGGCCTGTTCATCTCCGCGCTGACGGAGAGCCAGATGCTGGCGGCCTTCCTCACCTTCTGTGTCCTGCTGGCGTGGATGCTGCTGGGCCAGGTGGCCCGGCGCGCGGAGGAGCCGCTGCGCTCCGCGCTGTCCTACGTCGCCTGTGACCTCCAGTTGCAGGGGATGCTCAAGGGCGTGCTGGACGCACAGTCGCTGGTGTTCTTCGCCTCCGTCATCGGCTTCTCGCTCTTCCTCACCCACCGCGCGGTGGGTGCGCAGCGGTGGGCCTGACATGAAGGCCGCCAACGCCGGCAAGGTCCTGGGCGCGTTCGGACTGCTGCTGCTCCTGTCGAGTCCGTTCACCCTGCTGGTCACCTCAGACAGCGCCGTCACCGCCGCCGTGAAGGCCGGCGCGGGCCTGGTGCTGGTGGGCATCTACGGCGCGACGAACTACCGGCAGTTCGGCCAGTTCGCCACCCGCCGCGCCAGCAGCTTCTTCGCCACCACGGTGCTCACCACGCTGGGCGTGTTCGCCGGGCTGGTGGCGGTGAACTACCTGGCCTTCAAGCAGAACCGGCGCTGGGATTTGACGCAGGCGCGCATCCACACGCTGGCGCCGCAGACGGTGTCCACGCTGGCCGCGATTTCGGACCCGGTGCGCGCCATCGCGTTCATCACCCCGGCACATGCCCAGTACGCCCAGCTGGAAGCGCTCTTCGCGCTCTACCACGCCGAAGCGCCGGGGAAGTTCGAGTACACCTTCAAGGACCCGCGCCGCGGCCCGGACCTGGCCGCGAAGTACCAGGTGCGTGAGGGCCAGACGGCGGTGGTGCTGGTACGCGGCGAGGGCGAGCACGCCACGCACACGCTGCTCGCCACCGTGTCCGAGCAGGAGCTGACGCACGCGGTCCTCAAGCTGAACGCGGTGGGCACCCAGAAGGTGTATTTCGTCACCGGCCACGGGGAGTGGCCACTGGACAAGGAGCAGGCGCCGCCCAATGACCCGGGCGCCAGCCTGTCCGAGCTCCGGCGGCAGCTGCTCCAGGAGGGCTACACCGCGGAACCGCTGAACCTCGCGGGTGTCCAAGCCGTGCCACGGGACGCCGCGCTGGTCATCATCGCGGGGGCCCGGGCGCCCTACACCGCGCCGGAGAAGGAGGTGCTCCAGCGCTACCTCGCCTCTGGTGGACGCATGCTCTACTTCGCTGACGCCGGCCTGCGTGACGGCCTGGACGGACTGCTGGCCGAGCACGGCGTGCAGGTGGACGAGGGCATCGTCGCGGACGCGCAGTACAACAGCGGCAACCCCTTCGTGGTGCTGTCGCTCTTCTACAGCGACCACGAGATTGGCAAGCCGCTGCACCAGCGGGGACTCAACGTGGAGTTCCCCACCCCGCGCAGCCTGAGCCTGCTGCGCATGGGGATGGCGCCGGGCATCCAGGTGCAGCCGGTGGTCCTCACGTCGCAGCATGGCTGGGTGGAGAGCACGCCGGAGGAGAACGCGGTGCCTTCGGATGGCGAGAAGACGGGCCAGTTGGTGCTGGTGGCCGCCGTGACGCGTGATACCCAGGCCTCGCCGGGCAAGCGCTTTGATGAAGCGCGCCTGGTGGTGATGGGGGACTCGGAGCTGCTCCTGGACCCGAACTGGGGCCATGAGCCCAACCGCAACCTGGTGATGAACGCGCTGGGCTGGGCGTCCAACCAGCTCACGAAGGTCACCATCCGCCCGCCGGACCGCGAGGTGTCCACGCTGGAGCTGGACGCGGCGACGCTCAGCCGTATCCGCTTCTTCGCCACCGACCTCATGCCCTTGACGCTGCTGGGCGTGGGCCTGGCCATCTGGCTGTCGAGGCGCAACAAGTGACGCCGCGTGGAGGAAGGTGGCGGTGGAGCACCCTCACCGTCGTCACGGCGGGCCTGGGGCTCGCGGCCTGTCCCGGGGAGAAGGCGTCCGACGCGAGCGAGGCCCGGCGGAGCGCCGACGCCCAGCAGCGCCTCTTCGTCACGGGGACGGAGGAGACGCGCGGTCAGGACGAAGGAGCGCCCGCGAAGCCCGTCTTCACCCACCTGACGGTGAGGGCTCGGGGCGCCACCACGGAGCTGGTGCGCGAGCAGGACGGCACGTGGAAGGTGACGGCGCCCGTGGCCGCGCGCGCGGAGGCGGCCGTGGTGGAGTCCATCCTCGGCACGCTGGCGTCTTCGAGCTTCAGCGCCACCGTGAAGGAGGCGCCCACCGACGCCGACCTGGACGCGTATGGCCTGAAGCCGCCCCTCTTCACCGTCACGGCCCGGGCCTATGTGCCAGACGCGCAGGGCCAAGGGGCGAAGGACCCCGCCCGCCAGCGCACGGTGACGCTGCATGGTGGCAAGGAGAACACCTACGACGGCTCCGTCTACGTGCGCCGTGACGCGGAGCCGGCGGTCCACTCCGCCGCGGGCACGGTGCGCTGGGCCCTGGACCGGGACACCTTCGCCCTGCGCGCCAAGGACCTCCTGGCGCCCCTGGACGCGCGTGCGCTGAAGCGCATCGACGTGAAGGCGCCGCAGGGTGCGTATCAACTGACGCGGGACGCGGACGGCACGGGCTGGCGGCTGGTCTCCCCGCTGGCCGCCAACGCGAACGCGACGCGTGTCGCGGACCTGGTGAAGGCCTTGGTGGAGCAGCGGGCACTCTCCTTCCCCGAAGACACACCGGAGACACGGAAGCGGTTGGGGCTGGAGACGCCGGTGGTGGACGCCCGCTTCACTGGCGGCCCGGGCGAGCCGGTGCGGGTGCGGATGTCCCGCGTGACGGACGACGGCGCCGCGCGCGCCTATGCGTTGCGCGAACAGGGGACGCAAGCGGTGCTGGGCGAGGTGCCCGAGGACGCCCTCGGCGTGCTGGACGTGAGCGCCCGGGAGCTGAAGGACCGGCGCGTGCTGGAGTTCCGGCGCCAGGACGTCCGCCGCATCGTGTTCCACCCGGGCGGTGGCGCGCCCGCCATCACCGTGGTGAACACGTCGGAAGCCACCGAAGGCGCCGGACACTGGGACATGGAGTCCCCGCGGCGGGGCAAGGCACAGCACTTCAAGCTCGCCTCGCTGCTGCGCGCGCTGGAAGGGCTGAAGGCGACGGGCTCTAGCGAGACGAACCCCAAGAATTGGGCTCGGTATGGCGTGACGGCGGACTCGCCCGGCGCCGTGCTGTTGGACTCGGATGGACGTGAGCTGGCGCGGCTCTGGCTGGGCACTGAAGTGCCCGACGAGCCCGGCACGCTCTACGCCCGCGGCGCTGGCCCCGACGTCCTCAAGGTGCCCGAGTCACGCCTGACGTTGCCCACCCGGCCCGAGGACTTGCTGGAAACAGCGCCGACCCCCGACGCGCCGAAGCCGCCCGCGAAGACGGAGCAGGCGCCCTGAGCGCCCTCCATTGAGAGACTGAGTGACGCCCCCGCGCCGCGCCGCGGGGGGCCTACACCTCCAGCAACACATACCGCTGGTCCGGGGTGTGCTTCGCCAGCAGGGGCATGGCCACGTTGTAGACGGGGATGCCGCTCTTCGTCTTCCCGCTGCGGGCGCCGTGGTGCGCGTGGCCGTGGAACACCGCCTCCGCGCCATAGTGGTCAATGGGCATGGACAGGCGGCTGGTGCCCAGGAAGGGGCGAATCTCGATGTTCTCCCCCTCCAGGGTCTCCGGCACCGGGGCGTAGTGCATGATGACCACCTTCTTCTCCATGTCGAGGTGGCTCAGCGCGGCCTCCAGCTTGAGCGACTCCGTGACGGCCTCCTGCACGAAGCCCTTCGTCTGGCCCTCGCCGAAGGCCTGGAGCGTCGCGTTGCCGAAGCCGCCGCCAAACCCCTTCACGCCCGCCACGCCCAGCACCTTCTCGAAGATGAAGTGGTCTCCATCCAAGATGTGGACGCCGACCTTGGCCAGCTCGCCGCAGATCTCCTTCACCTGGTTGTGCTCGTAGTCGTGGTTGCCCAGCACCGCCGCGCAGGGGACGCGGAGCGCGGACAGCTCCTCCGCCAGCACCTTGCCCTCTTCAATCATCCCGCGGTCCGTGAGGTCGCCGCACAACACGAGCAGGTCCGCCGTGGCGTTCACCTGCTTGACCAGGTGCCGGAAGCGGCCGTGGTGGTCCTCCCGGCAGTGCAGGTCACCGACCGCCGCCAACCGAATTTTCGAGCCCGGATCGCGCGCCACTCTCGTCCTCCCGCTGTCGTTCGATTTCGTCCCAGGACCTCCCGTCACCGAAGCCCCAGTGGTGGATGTCCACGTGATAGTTCACGCGGGAAATCAGGTTGCCGCGGCACAGCTTCTCTTCCCAGCGCCCCTCGCGCAGGGTGTGCAGCGTGCGACTCATCAGCTCCGCCATCACCCATTCGGGGATGGCGTCCCGCTCGGACGGATAGGCGAAGCGGAACATCATGAGGTGGCTGAGCAGGACCTCCCAGTACCGGTCGAAGCGGCGCAACATCCGCTCCCAGTCCATGTTCCGGCCCGCCTTCAGCAGCAGGTGGTTCACGTCCGCGCCATCATACCGCTCGCGCTCGTTGACGAAGGCCTTGGACCAGATCATCTCCTCCGCGGGGGCCACCAGACACTCGTGCCCGAAGATGGTGGCGCGCGGGGCGTGTTCGAACCACGCGTCGTCCACCACCGCCACGCCGTTGCCGGAGGAGAAGATGAAGTCGACGAAGTAGTCGCCCTTGAAGGCCTTGTAGAGCCAGACCTCGTCCGCGCGCTCGGTGCGCCAGCCGTCCTTCTCCAGGACCTGCAGCGCCCGGAGCGCGTCCGCCTTCCGGGGGAAGAGGTCCAAGTCCTTCGTGTCGCGGTAGATGCCGGTGTACGTCGCATAGGCGTAGGCCCCCCCCCACGACGAAGGGCACCCCTGCGTCTTTGAGCAGCCCGACGGCCCGGGCCCGGGCGTTGATTTCGTCCGGGGCCCGCTCATGCTCGGCCAGCTGCGCGTCCGTACCCATCTCGCCGGGATGGTTGGGGTGTCTCTTTTCCATGGCCGAAAGGTAGGGACGGAGAAATTCGGACGTCCGCCGGCGCGGAATAGATGCCTGGGGAGCGGGCAGCCAACCTACAAACATCGTGATTCCGGACGTTTCGCGCACCGAGCGGGCGCCTTTTCCGTTTTCCGGCCGAGCTGTGTCCATGAAGGCAGACACGCTGCTGCACGGCCCGCCGGGGGCCGTTCGAAGGGAACGTGAACCATGCTGCGCAAGAGCCTGCTGTGTGCCGCCCTGCTGATGACGGGTTGTGACAACGCGACGAGCGACGAAGACGCCTTCCGGGACGGGCTGCCCTCCAAGGAGATGGTGGAGATGCGCTCGCCCTCCCGGAACAACGGGCAGGGGCTGACGGCCTTCTACGGTGAAGGCGAACAGGCGGAGTACTACCGGGCGACGGTGGCGGCGGCGGCCACCTTCAACCTCGGCACGGTGGGCGTGCTCAACCTCATCGAGGACATCGTCCAGCACGTCCCCACCTCCATCAATGGAGACGTGGCCGTGTGGGGCCCCCATGCCGGCCCGCTCGACGCGGTGGCGTGGCGGCTGACCGTCACCCGCACGGGCGACCACAGCTACACCTGGGGCCTGGAGGGCCAGGACAAGAACGAGGCGGACAGCGCCTTCGTGGCCTTCCTCTCCGGCGCGCACACCGCCTCGGTGAACGCTGACGGTGAGCGCGTCGCGGGCCACGGCTCCGGTGAGTTCCTCATCGACTGGGACCGGGCGAGCACGCTGCCCGGCGCCACGGGCGACGACGTGGGCACCGCGGAGATTCGCTACGCGCGCGTCGCCGGAGCGGCGGAGTCCTCCGTGGAGGCGGACCTCCACCAGATTCGCGACGAGGAGCGCCCGGACACCCGCGTGGACGCCGTCTACCGCTTCAAGCAGGGCGACGGCGCGGGCGGCGAGCTGGACTTCGTCATCCGCAAGGACATCGACACGGACCCGCGCCGCGCGGCGCTGGAGAACCTGGCCATCAAGAGCCGCTGGGAGGCGACGGGCTCGGGTCGCGCGGACATCAAGCTGTCAGGCGGGGACCTGTTCGGTGAGGCCACGCTGAGTGAATGCTGGGACAGCAACTTCCTGAGCGCCTACTTCGCCATCAGCGTCAATCCGGTCCTGGGTTATGGCGAGCTGAGCGCCTGCGGAAACTTCAGCGCCGCCGTCTACTCCACGCTGTGACGCACGCGGTAGTCTGCGCCGTGTGACGGGAACGAGCCGGCCACTCCTCCAGGTGATTCCAGGCGGTCCGAAACAGGACCGGCGGGCCTTCCTGCGGGAGTTGTATATGAAACATGGCGGCAGCGTGCTGGGGCGCTGCCGCTACCTGTTGAAGGACGCGGCGAAGGCGGAGGATGCGATGCACGACGTGTTCGCCCGCGCCCTCACGCACGGCGAGGACTTCCGCGCGGAGTCCTCGCCGCTGACGTGGCTGATGAAGATTGCCACCCACCACTGCCTCAACCAGCTCCGCGGTGAGCGCGCCGGCTGGCGGCAGTGGTTCGAACGGGACGCCGCCGCCCGTCCCGAAGGCCATGGCGGACAGGAGGCCATGGAGACGCGGGACCTGGTGCGCCGGCTGCTGGCGCGCGTGGACGTGGAGACGCAGGCGGCCGCCATCCACTACCACGTCGATGGAATGACGCTGGAAGAAGTGGCCACGCTGCTGGGTCGCTCGGTGCCCACCATCCGCAAGCGGCTGGAGCACTTCGCGGCGCTGGGCGGAGAGGAGCTGAAGGTCCCATGAGCGCGCACGAATCGGAATGGACGCTGCGCCGGCTGAGCGCCGGAGAGCTGACCGCCACCGAGGCCGCCCGCGTCCAGGCCCATGCGGCCTCGTGCGAGGCCTGCGCCCAGGCCCTGCGCGGCATCCACGAAGCCCAGGCGCGGTTCGAGGCGGACGTCCCCTTCGAGCGCTTCGAGGCCGGCGTGGAGCAGGCCCTGCGACGGCGGCAGGACGCCGCCCGGCCGCCGCCGCGCCGCTGGGTGGCGACGACGGTGGCCATCGCCGCGTCCCTGCTGGTCGTGGTGCTGGTGCGCCCGCTCCTGGGCTCCAGCGCCGAGTCCAGAGACACCGTGGGGCTCAACCGCCTCAAGGGCGGCGCGACGGCGGAGTTGCGCATCGGCGGGGGGCTGGGCCCGCAGCGGGAGGCCATTCCGGGCAGGCCCGAAGCGATAGACCCGGGTGAGCGGGTGATGCTGGGCTACAAGGCGGGAGCGCACCGCTACGTGGCCGCGCTGTCGGTGGACGCCATTGGCGAGGTGACGCCGCTGCATCCGGAGGACGGGGCCAGCGCGCCCGTGGCCCCCGGCAGCCGGCTGCACTGGCTGCCCGGAGGTTGGGAGTTCACCGGCTCCGGAGCGGAGCGCGTCATCGTGGTGCTCAGCGACGAGCCCCTGCCCCAGGAGACGCTGGTGGAAGCCGCCCGGCGCGCCTTTGCCCAGGCGGATGGCGACGTCGGGCGGATGGCCGAGCTGGAAGTCCCTGGAGCGCAGACACACTGGGTGCTGCGGAAGCCATGAGCCGCTCGTCCTGCCTCACGCGCGCCCTGGCGCTGGTGCTCGCCCTGGCGGCCTCCGCCGCGGACGCGGACACGCTGCGCCGCTTCGCGCTGGTGGCCGGCAATGACCAGGGCGGCGCCGACACGCGTCCGCTTCGCTTCGCCCGGGACGATGCCCGGAAGATGCACGCGCTCCTGCTCCGCCTGGGCGGCGTGGCGCCCGTGGACGCGAAGCTGCTGCTGAACGAAGACGCGCGGGACTTCCTGGCGGCCCTGGCGGAGCTGGAGCAGCGCGCCCGCGCGGCCCGGGCAAGAGGCGAGCGCACCGCGCTGTTCGTCTACTACTCCGGCCACGCCAAGGACGGCGCGCTGCGGCTGGGGGACACGCGGCTGGGGTTCGGCGACCTCAAGCGCCGGCTCGCGGAGGCCTCCTCGGACATCCGCATCGCAGTCCTGGATTCATGCCGCTCCGGCGCGATGACGCGCACCAAGGGCGCGCGGCGGGCCCCGGCGTTCGACATCGAGTCGGGGGCGAGCCGCGACGCGCGCGGGCTGGTCATCCTCACGTCCAGCGCGGCGGACGAGGACTCGCAGGAGTCGGACGCGCTGGCGGGCAGCTACTTCTCACACCACCTGGCCAGCGGGCTGCTGGGGGACGCGGACCGCAGCGGCGACGGCCGGGTGACGCTCTTCGAGGCGTACTCCCACGCCTATGCCCGCACGGTGGCGGACACGGCGGCCAGCAGCGCGGGGCCGCAGCATCCGACGTTCAGCTACGACCTGGCGGGCAACGGAGACCTGGTCCTCACGGACCTGCGCGCCAGCGGCGGAGGGCTCATCGTCCCGGGCGCGGCGCCGGTGGGCACCTACTACTTCGTGGACCCGGGTGGCCTCGTCGTGGCGGAGCTGGACAAGGCGGCGGACGTGGAGCGGCGCGTGGCGCTGGCGCCGGGCACCTACCGCGTGAAGCGCCGGCTCCCGGACCGGCTGCGCATCGGCGAGGTGGAGGTGCGAAGGGGCCATCAGGCGGTGCTGCACGAGGCGCGGCTCCAGGACGCGCCCTTCTCCGACGACCCGGTGAAGGGCGGCCCGCGCGCGGATGGCGCGTGGTGGACGCTGGGGCTGGCGGGCGGCGTGCAGTCCTACTTCGACGCGCCCACGCGCGACTCTCTGTTCCTGTCGGTGGGGATGGTGGGCGCGGAGGCCCAACTCCACGACTACTTCCGCCGAGACTGGGTCTGGGGGTTGGACGTGGCCATGGGCAGCCGGCGGGCGGTGCTGATGCTCCCGACGCTGACGGGCCCGGGGTACCGCTACTCGATGACGAGCGTGGGCACGTCCCTGACGTCCGAGTGGCCCATGGGCCGCGTGGCGCCCTTCCTGGGCGCGCGGATGGCGTGGCTCATCATGCGCCGCGACTTCGAGGACGAAGCCCTCCCAGACCAGCAGTTCGCCATGTTCTCGCCCGGACTGGTGGCGGGCATCCGCTGGAGTCCCCTGTCCCGGCTGCACCTCACGGCGCGAGCCCGGACCCACTACCTGCTCTACAACGTCGATGCGCAACGCTCATTGGGTTTCTGGGAGCTGGGCGCGCTGGTGACGTACCAGCCATGAAGGAGCACGCGATGCGAAACGTCATGGTGGCCTGTCTGTGCCTGGCGCTGGCCGCGTGCGGCGGCGACTTCTCCAACGACGACCTGGAGTTCCTCAACGCGCTGCCGCTGCGCGAGGACCTGGCCGCGAAGCTGCCCGCGAAGAGCGCGGGGCGCTCGGGCGGTGGGCTGGCGACACGGCCCTCCGCGCTGGTGGTGCGCCTGGGCGAGCCCTCCAAGCTGATGGGCGACACGGAGGAGACAGGGCGCGCCTTCAACGCGAGCGTGGACGCCCTCCTCTCCCTGTTGGAGGACATCCGGAGCCAGCCCCCGACGACGCGCGAGCCGGACCGTCGGGTGTGGGGGCCCTACCGGGACCCGCGCCACGCGGGCCATGACGTCCGCTTCGTGATGACGCGCGCGGCGCTGAGCTTCGACTACCGGCTCGAGTACCGGAAGACGGGCGCGGGCGAGGCCGGGTGGTGGGCCTTCCTGGGCGGCACCTTCGAAGCGGACGCCGGCATCCGCAAGGGCGTGGGCAACCTCCACCTGGACGTGGAGCGGGCGCGGCAGGAGGGCCTGCCCACCAACGACGTGGCGGCGCTCCGGCGGCTGGACATCCACTACCAGACGAAGGCGCTGCCCACCCGGGTGGAGCTGGCCTTCACGCCCAGGGACGGCGCCTTCCCCGTGGCGCGGTACACGTACCGCGAGGCCCAGGACAGCCTGGGGGAGATGCAGTTCCTGATGCCCGGGCAGGACCTGGTGCCGGGCGGGCTGCTGGAGGACCTGAGCCTGACGACGCGCTGGGCCCCGGACGGCCGGGGCATGGCGGTGCTGGACGTGCTGAGCGGCGACATCCGGGGCGCGAAGTACACCGAGTGCTGGGACGGCCAGGGCCGCGTCACCTTCACGGCGCGCAGCTGGGACTTCTTCAATCCCACCGAGGGCGAGCGCGCCACCTGCCCGGACTTCTCCGCGCTGGACGGCTAGGCAGCCGAGCGGACATTCCCGCGCATGAATGGTGACGCGCGGGGTGGATTCTCTATGCTGGCCGCAGTCCTCCATGTCCAAGCCCTCCATCCTCGAAGTGCTCAAGAGCCGGCGCATCTGGCTGCTCGTCGCCGTTGGTTTCGCCTCCGGCCTGCCCCTGTGGCTGACAGGCGTCACGCTGTCGGCGTGGATGAAGGACGAAGGCGTCAACTTGAAGACGATTGGCGTCTTCGGCCTCGTGAGCATGCCGTACACCTTCAAGGTGCTCTGGGCGCCGTTGATGGACCGCTACACCCTGCCCTTCCTGGGCCGGCGGCGCGGGTGGATGCTGGTGACGCAGGTGCTGCTCATGGGGGCCATTGCCGCCATGGGCCTGGTGAATCCCAAGGACGCGCCGGTGAGCATGGCCGCCCTGGCGGTGCTGGTGACGTTCCTGTCCGCCAGCCAGGACATCGTCGCGGACGCGTGGCGCACGGACATCCTCCCCGTGGAGGAGCGCGGGCTCGGCAACTCCACGTACATCACCGGCTACCGCCTGGGCATGCTCACCGCGGGCGCCCTGGCCCTGACGCTGTCGGACCTCACCGGCTGGTCCCAGACGTACTTCATCATGGGCCTGCTGATGGCCGTGGGCGTGGTGGCCACGCTCCTGGCCCCGGAGCCCCAGGGCTCGAAGCCGCCGCGCAACTTGACGGACGCGGTGGTGAAGCCCTTCGTGGAGTACTTCACGCGCAAGGGCGCCGTCGCCGTCATCCTCTTCCTGGTGCTCTACAAGCTGGGAGACGCCATCGCCGCCGGCATGGTGACGCCCTTCTACAAGGAGCTGGGCTTCTCCAACACGGAGATTGGCGCGCTCAGCAAGGGCCTGGGCATGGTGTCCACCATCGCGGGTGGACTGCTGGCCGGCGTGGTGATGGTGAAGCTGGGCACGCGGCGCAGCCTCTTCATCTTCGGCGCGGCGCAGGCCCTCACCAACCTGATGTTCATGGGGCTGGCGCTGGTGGGGAAGAACGACCTGATGCTGGCGGCCACCATCACCGTGGACAACCTCTGCGGCGGCCTGGCCGTGACGGCCTTCGCCGCCTACCTGATGTCGCTGTGCCACAAGAGCTTCAGCGCCACGCAGTACGCGCTCCTGTCCGCGCTGGGCACGGTGGCCAACCGCCTCATCTCCGCCTCCTCCGGCTACCTGGCCGAGTGGCTCGGCTGGCCCACCTTCTTCGCCGGCACCGTGCTGCTCGCCGTGCCCGCGCTGGTGCTGCTCGCGTTCCTCCCGGAGGACGCGGCCGCTCCGGCTGACGAGGCCCCGGAGCCCGAGCCCCAGGGAGGGTCCTCATCCAGCGTGGTGGCCGCGACCCGCTGAATCACCGCCGGAATCCCGGGGCCGGCACGGCCCGGGTGTAACGCGGTGCACGCTCGCCAGAATCGTCGCGCCTTCCTCCGCGCGGCATGGCTATGTTCCGCGGCCATGGCACACCCGCTCGCTGGCAAGCCCCCACCGGAAGACCTCCTCATCGACCCCGAGAAGCTGCGCGCCGCGTACTTCTCCGGCCGGCCCGACGTGGGCGTGGCGGAGCAGCGCGTCGCCTTCGGCACCTCCGGGCACCGTGGCTCCTCCGCGCGAAACAGCTTCAACGAAGGCCACATCGTCGCGGTGACGCAGGCCATCTGCGAGTACCGCCAGCAGCAGGGCATCAACGGCCCGCTCTTCCTGGGCATGGACACCCATGCCCTCTCCGCCCCCGCGCAGCAGACGGCGCTGGAGGTGCTGGCGGCGAACGGCGTGCAGGTGCGCTTCACGGACGGCGCCACGCCCACGCCCGTCATCTCCCACGCCATCCTCACGTACAACCGCGGCCGCACCGCGGGGCTCGCGGACGGCATCGTCATCACCCCGTCCCACAACCCGCCCGAAGACGGCGGCATCAAGTACAACCCGCCCAACGGCGGCCCCGCGGACACGAACGTCACCTCCGTCATCGAGAAGCGCGCCAACGCGCTGCTGGGCGCGGGCAACGCGGGCGTGCAGCGCATCCCTTTCGAGCGCGCGCGCACCGCGCCCACGGTGAAGCCGTATGACTTCATCACCCCGTACGTGGAGGACCTGGGCAGCGTCATCGACATGGAGGCCCTGCGCGGCGCGAAGCTGCGCATCGGCGCGGACCCGCTCGGCGGCTCCAACGTCGCGTACTGGGAGCCCATCGCCGCGCGCTACGGGCTGAACCTGCACGTGGTGAACCCCACGGTGGACCCGACGTTCCGGTTCATGCCGCTGGACCACGACGGGAAGATTCGCATGGACTGCTCGTCCCCGTATGCCATGGCGAACCTGGTGCGGCTCAAGGACGCGTATGACATCGCGTTTGGCAACGACGCGGACTCGGACCGGCACGGCATCGTCACCCGCAGCCTGGGGCTGATGAACCCGAACCACTACCTGGCGGTCGCCATCGACTACCTCTATCGCAACCGGCCCGGCTGGAAGCCCGGCACCGCGGTGGGCAAGACGCTGGTGAGCAGCAGCCTCATCGACCGCGTGGCGACGGATTTGGGCCGCCGCGTCGTCGAGGTGCCGGTGGGCTTCAAGTGGTTCGTGGACGGGCTGCTGGACGGCTCGCTCGGCTTCGGCGGCGAGGAGAGCGCCGGCGCGTCCTTCCTCCGCAAGGACGGCACGGTGTGGACCACGGACAAGGACGGCATCATCCTGGACCTGCTGGCGGTGGAACTGCTCGCGCGCACCGGGAAGGACCCCGGCGAGCACTACCAGGCCCTGGCGGCGAAGTTCGGCGCGCCGCACTACACGCGCATCGACCAGCCGGCCACCGCCGCGCAGAAGGCCGCGCTGAAGAAGCTGTCCCCGGAGGCGGTGAAGGCCACCACGCTGGCCGGTGAGCCCATCCTCCAGCGCCTCACGCGCGCGCCCGGCAACAACGCGGACATCGGCGGGCTCAAGGTGGTGGCGGAGAACGGCTGGTTCGCCGCGCGGCCCTCCGGCACCGAGGACGTCTACAAAATCTACGCGGAGAGCTTCCGAGACGAAGCCCACCTCCAAGCCATCCTCCAAGAGGCGCGCGCCATCGTCGGCGAGGCGTTCGCGTCCACTTGAGCGGCGTGAAGCTCGTGCTTCAGTACGTGCTCGCCCTGCTGATGGTGGGCGCGGGGCTGAACCACTTCCGCAACCCGCGCATGTACCAGCGCATCATGCCCCCGTACCTGCCGTTTCACGGGCCGCTGGTGTTCTGGAGCGGCGTGGCGGAGGTGCTGCTGGGCGTGGGCCTGGTCATCCCCCAGACGAGCCGGCTGGCCGCCTGGGGCCTCATCGCCCTGTTCATCGTTGTCTTCCCGGCCAACCTCCACATGGTGCGGCACCCGGAGCGGTTCCGGAAAATCCCCCCGGCCCTGCTCTGGCTGCGGCTGCCCCTGCAGGCGGTCCTCATCCTCTGGGCCTGGTGGTACACCTGAGCTGAAAGCGCCTGTCCGCCCGGCCGCCCTCCGGTGCGTCCTTCCTTGACTCGCCGGGGGGTGCTCTTTAGGTTCAGAGGCTTCCAGTAGCCCCACCGAAATCCGAAGGACGTTCCATGGCTCGCGTTACCGTCGAAGACTGCCTCCCCCTCGTCGACAACCGGTTCGCGCTGGTGCTGCTCGGCGCCAAGCGCGCGCGGCAGCTGATGGCGGGTGCCCGCCCCATCCTTGATCAGTCCAAGAACAAGCCCCCCGTGCTGTCCCTGCGCGAGGTGGCCACCGGCCGCGTGAAGTTCGACCGTGACGTGCGCGAGGCGCTGTCCGGCAAGTACCAGGGCGACGAGCCCAAGTAGTCCCCGCGGTGCGCTTCAGCCCCCTTCCTTCCCGGCAACGCTCGCCGGGGAGGGGGCTTCGGGGAGCAGGCCCTGGGAGCGCAACCAGCGCACCGCCCGCGAGGCAACGGCCTTCTCTCCTTTGTAGCCCAGCAGCGGCACCAGTTGAACGACCGGCACCCAGCGCACCTCGTCCACTTCGATGCGCGGCCCCGGCAGCGGCCCCAACTCTCCCTCCTGATAGCGGAACAGGAAGAAGTGGACGCGCTTGAAGATGCGCTGTCCGCGGAACTGGTACACGTAGCGAATCTCGCCCAGCGGGGCCATGAGCGACACGGACAGCCCCGTCTCCTCACGCACCTCGCGGCTCGCCGTCTGCTCCGGCGACTCACCTGGGTCCACGTGCCCCTTGGGGAGCGCCCACAAGGTGCGGCCATGGGGACGGATGACGGCCACCTCCCAGTGGCCGGCACTCTCCCGGATGACGACACCGCCTGCGGACGCCTCGCGTGGCATACCCGCCCACCC